>RPOR01000033.1 GCA_003820645.1 Betaproteobacteria bacterium | reverse complement strand
GGTGAATTTGTCGAAACGCATTTGAGCCCCATCGCGTATGGATACCGATAGTCACGAAATGGGGTGCAGGGCGGGGAATTTCAATCGGTCGCCCGGCAGCATCGCGGAACAACATAAAAATAACCAATAAAAACAGTTAGTTATAACTATCCCGCGGCAAATAAACTGGCGCCGCTACGCACCGGGGCAGCGCAGCGGCGTCACAGTCTGTGCTGCGTCCGGCGCTAGGATAATTGCACCTGCCACTCCGCAACGAGATTCCGCCCATCAAATATTTTTGTCGATGCATAAGGAACGATGTGTGGCGCGATATTCTGAACTGGCCACGTGCAGCTGCTGCCCGGTGACAGCCAGACCGCGCTTCAGGTATTTGATGTGGGGCGCAGCCCGTCTGCCCGAAGTTCCGGTCGCCGCGCGGCGCCGGGATGCGGCCCGCACAAACATGACGCGGCGTGCAGTCGCACAGGTCCGTCAGCATCAGCGAAGCAACGTTCCCGCAATCGGCACCGTCATCGCATCCATCACGTTTCGGTGCCGCTCCCGGTGCGGCGGCAGCGGGTTCGCTGCTGCCCGTTCAGTGCGCGAATTCGATCCAGTAGATCAACGCGCCGAGCAGGACCAGCACCAGCTCCGCTGCGCTCAGCAACACCAGCATATAGGTGATGCGCCGGGAGCGCGGCGTCATCGGCAGCCACAACCGCCGCATGTACCAGCGCCACGGCGCGAAACCTCCCCAGCGCCGCTCGTGCCGCAGATATTCGTGCAGCGCCCAGCCCCACGCGTTCAGGCTCTTGTCCACCTCGGCGATGCGCTGTGCGCGCTCTGCGTCGGGCAATCGCGAGTATTCGTCGGTAATCGTGAGCCGGCTGCCGGCCGCCGTCGCCTCGAGGACAAAGCGGGTGCGCGCTTTGATGCCGTCAGCGTAGACCACGGAAAACGCGTCCGGCGAGGCACGCTCGATCCGCAAATCGAGCACGACGTCCTGCTGGTTGCTCAGGTTGCGGAACCTCGCATGACAGCTGTCGGCAGCGCCGCGCTGCCAGGCCTGGAACTCGAGATAGGGATTGATGCGAAACAGCCTTTCGACATCGGCGCAAAAATCACGCAATGCCGGGAGTGCCAGCGGTGTTTCGACGGCCACCCATGCCGCATCGCGGGTCGATTCCGGGTCCTGCCCGCTCATCGCGGATAAGGGATGACCAGCAACGGCGCCATCAATTCGCCCCCCAGCCGTTCAGGATGCATGCGCGAGCGCAGGCCCAGCTGCCCCTTGGGACGCGGAGTGCCGATCACGACCAGGTCCGGCGTCCTCTCGCGCTCATATTCAAGCAGGCATGCCGTCGGTTTGCCGAACATGACCTTGTATTCGTAGGTGATTCCGGCTGCCGCCGTCTGCGCACGCAATCGCTCGACGTGCAAGTCAATTTCACGCTGCAGCTCGCCTTCGACATATTTGCCGTACGTATCGCGGGTTGAGGCATTGTTCAGCCAGTCATCTCCCATCATGCCGGACCACAGATCCGGCACCACGACCAGGTGCGACAACCGGCCACCCGTCCGGCACCAGGCGAGCGCAGACTGTTCCGCGGCCTGCGCACCGGGCGTGCCGTGGCTGGCTATCAGTACATGCGTGAAATCCGGCATGGCGAAAAAAAGCCCGGCTGCCGCGCGGCCGCGGCACCGGGTGTCATGCTCCTCTGCAGTGTTAGACGAACAGGTAAACCAGCAGCGCGATAAGCAGCGAGATCACCAGTGCAATGAAATCCTCCTGGCGGTCATTCTTGAATATGGTCAGTGCTGAACCGCGGTCGAATTTGTCTTCAGCCATTTTCGCATTCTCCTCAGATAGTCTCGTGGACAAACACCATCACCACGATCAACGAGCCAACCGCCTTGATTACGCCGACCACGCTGCCGACGACCAGCGGCTGCCCGCCCGCCTGCTTGATCGACGCCAGCGTGATCTGCATGCCGAGGCCGACAAGGCCGAAAGTGAAGAACCACGCGATCAGATCGCGGAATTTCGCAATCTTGGGTGCCGTATGCCGCACCGCACGGTGCGCCTTGACCAACACGGCATTGCCTTCCTTCGACAGGATCTTCGCGTTAACCACCCCGCGCAGCGTGTCATCGTCTTCGATCGACATCAGCTTCTTGTTCTCGATCAGCCGCTGCAATGCCGCTTTCTGATCATCGCGCTTGACTTTGGCGGCATCCTTCTTCAGCAGGTCGAGATCGGCATCTTTCAGGTAATTGTTGATCTCCTTGCCGGCACGATCCTTTTTGATCATGACCTTGTCGCTATTGTCGAAGTACGAACCCTGGTAGTGGCGCGCCGGCGCAAAAATTCCGGTCGACGAAAGCAGGAACAGCAGGATGAAACCGATGACGAATACCGGAAACTTGCTGATCAGCACCTGCCCGACATCAACCTTCTGCGCGCCCACTTCGCGTTTCACGTACCAGATCGCCAGCCAGATCACGATGATCGGCAGGAACAGTACCCGCGTGATATTGAAGATTTCTGCGACCTTCAGCGTTTCAATGCCCTCCGGCTGAAAGGCGAGCGCCGCACCGGCCACCTGCGCCGAATTCAGAATGCCGGTCCCTGCCCACGCACCGAACGTGATATAGCCCATGCCGAGGGCCTTGCCGGCGATCGGAAATACGAACATGCAGATCACACCAAACAGCAGGATGGTGCCGATGGTGTAGGCGATTTCGGTCGATTTCGCCTGCACTACCGGGGCAGCAGCGACCGCCGCCGATACCCCGCAGACCCCGACGCCGGCAGACAGTACGCCGGTCATCGAATTGGGCAGGTTACGGCGCGCGCCCCACCACAGCACCAGCCCGACCGAACCCAGTACGAACACGCCGATCAGCACAACCGAGAGTTTTCCCAGTTGCTGCAATTCGGCAAAGCTGTAGAGCGTGCCGAGCAGAATCACCCCGGTCTTCAAGCCGAGCCGCGACAGGCGCACGCCATTTTCCGCCCACGACGGCACCTTGAACACGTTGACAGTCACGATGCCTGCAATGATGCCCATGACGACGTAATTCAGGTTCATCACGCTCGCGAAATTGAATCCGAGTGCCGGCCGCGCCGCGCGGCCCCACTGTGCCATCTGCGGATCGAGCACCCATTTGACGACGAACGCGATCAGCATGATGAAGATGACGCCGCCGACGGTTGACAGGTAGTAATCGACATGGCCTTCGGCGGTTTTCGCGAGCAGTTGCCACAGTCCGATCACGATCGCAATGCCGCCGAATATGTATCCCAGTGCCACCATCTCGCCGACATGGCGGCCAGTGCCGAGATACTTGATGAATGCCGCTAGCGTGCCGCTTTGCACCAGATATGCGTACGCGACCATGATGACGCCCATGATCAACGTCCATGGCGTGCGCTGTGTATAGACCATGCTCCCCTCCTCATTGAATGGTTGTCATCTAAACCATTGCCCCGGCCATCAGAAAAGATGGCCGGTCTGCCCATGTTATTTGTTGTCAGCGGAACTGCCGCATGCGCGTCCGGCAATGCCCGCCTTTATTCCGGTCTTTTGGATCCTGCTGGATCACATATGCCGTTTGGGTAATTTTGCCGTTGTAATCGCAAACAGGGAGCTTGTCAAATCCGCTGTTGGTCGCCTGCTGTCACACCACGGCAGCACCGCGCGCGTCCTTGCCTGCCGGACGAACCCCTGATGCCGGATACGGATAGAGCATGTTGAATGCGATGCTCTGGTTGGCCGTTTGCACGATGCGCACATGCTCGCGTTTCAGCTCGCGCGCATGGCGGCAGCCGCAGGCATGCGCGATCATGTCGATTCCCTTGTTCATGTTGGTACAGTAATTCGCCACACGCAGGTATTTTTCGGCAACCACCAGTCCGCGCTGCAGGCGTTTGTTATGGGTGGTCACCCCCGTCGGACAAGTGTTCTGATGGCAGCGCAACGCCTGTATGCAGCCCAGCGCGAACATGAAACCGCGCGCCGAGTTGACGAAATCGGCGCCTACGCACAGCGCCCACGCCGCCTTGGCCGAAGTGACCAGCTTGCCGGCAGCGATAACGCGCACCCGGTCGCGGAGGTCCGCCTGAATCAGCGCATCCACGACCCGCGGCAGGGCCTCGGCGATCGGCAGCGCCATGTGGTCCATCAGCGTCTGCGGCGCAGCACCGCTGCCGCCTTCCCCGCCGTCAATGGCGATGAAATCCGGCGCGAATTCACGGCCCCGGCGCAGTATCGCGTCGCACAGATCATTCATGAAAGTCCAGCCGCCGATCGCGGTCTTGACACCCACCGGACGGCCGGTCAGGTTGCGGATGTAGGCGACCTTGTCGAGCAGGTCATCAACATTGGCGATGTCGTGGTGGCGGTTCGGGCTGATCGAATCCTGCCCCACCGGTATGCCGCGGATACGCGCGATTTCCTCGCTGACCTTCTCCCCCGGCAGCAAGCCGCCCTTCCCGGGCTTGGCGCCCTGCGACAGCTTGATCTCGAAGGCCTTGACATGTTTGGCCAGTACTTTCGCCTTTTGCGGGGAAAAGCTGCCATCGGCTTCACGGATGCCGTATTTGGCGGTGCCGATCTGCATGATGATGTCGCAGCCACCGGTCAGGTGGTAAGGCGACAGCCCGCCCTCGCCGGTATCCATCCAGCAACCCGCCTCGGCGGCTCCGCGCGACAGCGCCTCGACCGCCGGCTGGGAAATCGCACCGAAACTCATGCCGCTGATGTTGACGATGGACTTCGCCTCGAACGGCTGCTCGCAATTACCGTCGCCGATCAGTACCGAGGGCGTCGGCAGCCGGTCCTCCTCGAGTACGGGGTAGGGATGATTGACGAACAGGATGGAACCCGGCGCATTCAGATCATTGGTCGAGCCAAAGGCAATGATGCCGCCCTCGTTCTTCGCCTCCTTGTAAATCCAGCCCCGCGTCGCCCGGTTGAAGGGCATTTCTTCGCGGTCGTTGGCAAAAAAGTACTGCCGGAAATATTCACCGAGATCCTCGAAAAAAAAGCGCAGCCGGCCGATGACGGGATAATTGCGCAGGACCGTATGTTTTTTCTGGGTGATATCGTGAATGATCAGGAAAATCAGCCCGCCGATCACCAGAAAGCCGAGCACGGTGCCTAAGCCATACGACAGCACACCCATGATTTCGCCCATTCGCGCTCCCCCGCTACTCGGTTAGAATTCCCGCTGAACTATAGCAGCTTGCTGCCGACCGGAAATATTGCTGAATCTCAAGAATCTGACCACCCGGCACCGGCAACATTTAGTACTCGTACCCCGCGCAATTCCGCGGCGGGCGATGACGCTGCTCTCCGGCCGTCATATCGCAAAGTGCTGAACGACCCCATGGATCTGGCAACTGAAATTCAACGCAATGTAAGCGCTGCGCTGGCCGAAGACGTCGCTACCGGCGACCTGACGGCACAGTTGACGCCGGACATTCCCGACGCACGCGCCCATGTCGTTTGCCGCGAGGCCGCGATCCTTTGCGGCACGGCCTGGTTTGCGGCTTGTGTGCAGCGCCTCGATCCGGCCGCGCAGCTGCAATGGCTGGCACGCGACGGCGAGCGCATCGCCGCAGGCGCGCGTATCTGCAACATCACCGGCTCGTCGCGTGCGCTGCTGACGGCGGAACGCAGCGCACTGAATTTCCTGCAATTGCTGTCGGCAGTGGCAACCGCCACCCGCCGCTATGTCGACATCGTCGCCGGCACCCGTGCCGCAATACTCGATACCCGGAAAACCCTGCCCGGCCTGCGGGTCGCGCAGAAATACGCAGTGACGGTCGGCGGTGGCCGCAATCACCGGATGGGCCTGTGGGATGCCATCCTGATCAAGGAGAACCATATCGCGGCTGCCGGCGGCATCGCCCCGGCACTCGCAGCAGCGGCAAAACTGGCCACCCGGGCGCTGTGGATACAAATTGAAGTCGAAACGCTGGATCAGTTGCGTGAGGCCGTCGCAGCGGGCGCGACGATGGTGCTGCTCGACAACATGACGCTCGATCAGATGCGCGCAGCCGTGGCGTGGACCGCCGGCCGCGCGCAACTGGAAGCATCCGGCGGCATTACGCTGGACAACGTCCGCGCCATTGCCGAGACCGGCGTCGACCGGATTTCAATCGGCGCATTGACCAAGGATATCGCCGCGATCGACCTGTCGCTGCGTTTTGCCCCCGGCAGCTGAACGGCCGTTGTTCCCGCGGCGCTCGCCGCGAATTGTTATAACCTATTGTTTTTAAAGTATATTTTATTTTGTGCGGCTGGCAATGAACGCCTTGACCGCCTCGACGTCCGGATCCATCACCGCCACGCGCTGCAGCCGGCTCTCCAGACCCTCGTAACCGGGCGGCACCGCCGGGTCATGCCCCAGCGCCTCGCGTATGGTCTCGGCGAACTTCGCCGGCAGCGCCGTTTCCAGACAGATCAGCGGCACCGTCGACTCGCGATGCTGCAAGCCGACATTGACGCCGTCCGCAGTATGCGGATCGATGATGACACCGTAATCCTTGTTGATGCGGCGGATCGCCGCGAGGCGGTCGGCATGCGTGCTGCGTCCGGACACCAGGCCGTATTGTGCGATGCCCCGCCAGTACGGGGTTCCTGCGAGGTTGAAACCTCCCGCATCCTCGACCTCACGCCACAGCCGCGCCACCATCGTCGGGTCGCGTTCGACCAGGTCAAACACAAAGCGCTCAAAGTTCGAGGCCTTGGAAATATCCATCGACGGACTAGAAGTCTGCGCGGTCTCGCGCCCCGAACGCACGCGGTAACGTCCGGTGCGGAAAAACTCGTCGAGCACGTCATTCTCGTTCGAGGCGAGAAACAGGTGGCGTATCGGCAAGCCCATCATCCGCGCGATATGGCCGGCGAAAATATTGCCGAAATTCCCCGAGGGCACCGCAAACGACACCTGTTCGTCGTTGCTCCGCGTCGCCGCAAAATAGCCCTTGAAGTAGTACACCACCTGAGCCACGACCCGCGCCCAGTTGATCGAATTGACGGCACCGATACGATGCGCACTCTTGAACGCAGCGTCACCGCTGACCGCCTTGACGATATCCTGGCAGTCGTCGAACACCCCGCGGATCGCGACGTTGAAGATATTGGCGTCCTGCAGCGAATACATCTGTGCCCGCTGGAAGGGGCTCATCTTGCCGTGCGGTGACAGCATGAATACGCGTATGCCCTGCCGTCCGCGCATCGCATATTCCGCGGCTGACCCGGTGTCGCCCGAAGTCGCGCCGAGGATGTTCAGCGTCCTGCCTTCGCGGCGCAGCACGTATTCGAACAACTCGCCGAGCAACTGCATTGCGACATCCTTGAACGCCAGCGTCGGGCCGTTCGACAGCTTCAGCAGATGCAGGCCCGGTTCCAGCGTCTGCAGCGGGGTGATTTCCGCCGAGCCGAACGTTTCCGCGCGATAGGCGCGGCGGGCCAGCGCCGTCAGATCGCCTGGCGGAATATCATCGACGAAACGGCCGATGATGGCACTGGCCAATTCCGGATACGCCAGCGGCCGCAGCGCGGCCAGCTCGGCAGCGCCGAGCCGGGGATAGCCCTGCGGCACCACCAGACCCCCGTCAGAGGCGAGCCCGCCGAGCAGCACATCGCAAAACCGCGCGCCCGGCATGCGTCCGCGGGTACTGACGTAGCGCAGGGCGGCACTGGCGGCCGCCGCCGCTTTCGGTGCCGGCGCGCTCACTGCAGCGATTCCATGCGGATCCGCGTGATGTTCCCGGACACCACCGGCAGCGCCTCGATGCGCTGGATCGCGATATCGATTTTCTTTTCCTGAGTCAGGTGTGTCAGCAGGATGATATCGACGTGCTCCTCGCCGGCATGCGGCTCCTTCTGCATCAGGGCTTCGATCGAAATTCCCTGGTCGGCCAGGATCCGGGTGATGTCGGCGAGCACGCCGGCCTTGTCGGCGACACGCAGTCGCAGGTAATACGAAGTCTCCACTTCGCCCATCGGCAGAATGGGCACATCCGACAGCCGGTCCGGCTGGAAGGCCAGATGCGGCACCCGATGCTCGGGGTCCGCCGTCAGCATGCGTGCGACATCGACCAGGTCGGCGACGACGGCCGAAGCCGTCGGCTCCGCACCGGCGCCCGCCCCGTAATACATGGTCTGGCCCACCGCGTCGCCCTTGACCAGAATGGCGTTCATCACGCCTTCCACATTGGCAATCAGCTGCCGCGCCGGAATCAGTGTCGGATGCACGCGCAGTTCGAAACCGCCCGGCTTGCGCTTGGCGATGCCGAGCAGCTTGATGCGATAGCCGAGTTCCTCGGCATAACGGATGTCTTCC
This sequence comes from Betaproteobacteria bacterium, assembly GCA_003820645.1. Classification (GTDB taxonomy): domain Bacteria; phylum Pseudomonadota; class Gammaproteobacteria; order Burkholderiales; family SG8-41. The sequence continues at coordinate 16,403 of RPOR01000033.1, read as the reverse complement.
TGCGCGAGCTTCGCGATGCCTTCGACGTGGACCTTGCTGAACTGCACCGGAATGCCGAAACCGATGGCCGCCATGATCGCCAGCTTGTGGGCGGCATCGACGCCTTCGATATCGAAGGTCGGGTCGGCCTCCGCATAACCCATGCGCTGTGCTTCCTGCAGCACGTCGGCAAACGCCGCGCCCTTCGCGCGCATCTCGGAGAGGATGAAATTGCTGGTACCGTTGATGATGCCGGCGATCCATTCGATGCGGTTGGCGGTAAGCCCTTCGCGCAGCGATTTGATGATGGGTATGCCGCCGCCGACCGCGGCCTCGAAGGTCACGGTCACGCCGCGCGCGCGGGCCGCCGAAAAGATCTCATTGCCGTGCAGCGCCAGCAGCGCCTTGTTGGCGGTCACCACGTGCTTCCCGCTGGCAATGGCTTTCAGGATCAGTTCCCGGGCTATCGTGTAGCCGCCGATCAGCTCGACGACGATGTCAATCTGCGGATTGTTGATCACATCAAGGGCGTCGGCAGTCACCTGCGCGGTGTCACCGACGATGGCCTTGGCGCGCGCCACATCCTTGTCCGCGACCATGGTGATGCGGATCGCACAGCCGGCGCGACGCGAGATCTCCTCGCTGTTGCGCTGGAGTACCCTGAACGTGCCGCTGCCCACGGTACCGATGCCCAGCAGTCCCACATTGATCGGTTTCATTGATTTACGCTTCTCTTTCCATTGGCTTTTGCCGATTACTTAAACAGTCCGTCTTTACGGAACATTTCCTTGATAGTGCGTATTGCCTGGCGCGTGCGCGCTTCATTCTCGATCAGCGCAAACCGCACATGGTCGTCACCGTAATGGCCGAAACCCGTGCCCGGCGCTACCGCCACCTTGCCGTCGAGCAGCAGCTTCTTGGAGAATTCCAGCGACCCCATTGCCTTGTACGGTTCCGGGATCGGTGCCCAGATATACATCGTCGCCTGCGGCTTATCCACCTTCCAGCCCATGGCATTCATGCCCGCCCACAGCACGTCACGTCGCCCCTGATAAACCATGCGCACCGTTTCCACGCAATCCTGCGGGCCTTCGAGCGCAATGATCGACGCCACCTGGATAGGCGTGAAAGTGCCGTAGTCGTGGTAACTCTTCATGCGGGCCAGCGCATTGACCAGATCCCGGTTGCCGACCATGAAGCCAACCCGCCACCCCGCCATGTTGTAGCTCTTCGACATCGTGAAAAACTCGACGGCGATATCCCGCGCGCCCGGCACCTGCAGGATCGACGGTGCCTTGTAGCCGTCGAACACGATGTCGGCATAGGCGAGGTCATGCACCACGTAGATGTCGTGCTCCCGGGCGATCGCAATCAGGCGCTCGAAAAATGCCAGGTCCACGCACTGCGTCGTCGGATTGCCCGGGAAATTGACGATCAGCATCTTCGGCTTCGGATAAGTGTCCTTGATCGACTGCTGCAGCGCCTCGAAAAAGTCGATGCCGGCATGCATCGGCACATGGCGGATGTCGGCGCCAGCAATCACCGGGCCGTAGATATGGATCGGATAACTCGGGTTGGGCACCAGCACGATGTCGCCGCGTTCCAGCGTCGCCAGCGCGAGGTGGGCAATGCCCTCCTTCGAGCCGATGGTGACTATCGCCTCCGAATCGGGATCGAGTTCGACACCAAAGCGCGTCTGGTACCAGGTGCAGATGGCCTTGCGCAGCCGGGTGATGCCCTTTGATACCGAATAACCGTGGGTATCGGGGCGCTGCACGGTCTCGATCAGCTTGTCGACTATATGTCGCGGTGTCGGCTGGTCGGGGTTGCCCATGCTGAAGTCGATGATGTCTTCACCCCGACGGCGGGCGGCCAGCTTGAGTTCACCGGTGACGTTGAATACGTACGGCGGCAGCCGTTTGATGCGCGGAAAGTCTTCCATATGTCAATCTCTGTGGGATGCTCTGTGCCAATTCCGTTGACGACTGCAAATGCAACGCCATGGCGCCATAAAATCCACAGCATTCCGGTTGCCTGCGAGCGGAAAACGTATAATTGTATCGAAGCGGATTATTCCCGGCAAATCAGAGAGTTATGAAACTGCATCTGGCAGACACCAAAAACCGCTACGCCCTGACCGGTTACGGCACCGGCTACCTCAGTGTCAACGGGATCCGCTACGAACAGCCACTGGTCGTCACCCCGGACCAGGCGCCCGTGCCGTGGCCGGTGGCGGATTTCGACGCGCTGGACATCGCAGCCTTCAGCCTGCTGATCGCGACCCGCCCTGACATCGTCGTCCTGGGCACCGGTCCCGCTCAGCGCTTTGCCACGGCGACGGCATTCCGGCCGCTGATCGAAGCCGGCATCGGCCTGGAGATGATGAGCACCCCGGCAGCCTGCCGGACCTACAACATCCTGATGAGCGAAGGCCGGCATGTAGTGGCTGCGATGTTTCTGCCCTAGCCTTCGGCCTGCGCAGCGCACCATGATCCGGATCAACGACGCTGCCGCTGCAGGTACCGCGCCAAGGTGAAGCCAGCATCACCACCGACAGGCCGCTGACTGGAACGGCTCGCCCGAACATGGTTCGAATTGGAGTCCGACAACACACTCCCGACATCGCCGGCGCACGGCAACGTTTTGCATTGCGCGCGCAAGCGGCATTGGAAGCCGGTTCGCGCCATCAAGTGGTCGACGCGGCCGGGACGCCATCGCTCTGACCGCGGAAGGTTCGTTTTATAATCCCAGTTCGCTTTGTGCAAACTGTTCACACGCTGAAAACTCCGGAAAAGCCCCCTAATTCATGCCTTCACCGCTCAATGCAGTCACCGATCAGATCAACCGCATCATTCTCGGTAAAACACACCAGATCAGGCTTGCCATTGCCTGCCTGCTGGCCCGCGGGCACCTGCTGATCGAAGATGTGCCGGGGGTCGGCAAGACCACGCTGGCCCACGCCATCGCCACATCGCTGGGTCTCAAGTTCCAGCGCATCCAGTTCACCAGCGATCTGCTACCGGCGGACATCCTCGGCGTCTCTGTCTATAACCGTGACACCGGCAGCTTTGAATTCCATCCCGGCCCCGTGTTCACCAACGTGGTGCTGGCCGATGAGGTGAATCGCGCCACGCCGCGCGCACAAAGTGCGTTGCTCGAGGCGATGGAAGAAAACCAGGTCACCACCGAAGGCGAGACCCGCCCCCTGCCGCGCCCGTTTTTCGTGATTGCGACGCAGAACCCTTCCTACCAGGTCGGCACTTTCCCGTTGCCGGAATCCCAGCTTGACCGTTTCCTGATGCGCATTGAACTGGGTTATCCGGACGCCCAGGCCGAGCGCGCATTGCTCAACGGCATGGACCGGCGCGATCTGCTCGGCAGCCTTAAGGCCTGCCTCGAGCCCGAAGGCCTCGCCCGGCTGCAACGTGAAGTACAACAGGTCCAGGCCTCACCGGCTCTGCTCGACTATCTGCAGGCGCTGATCAATCACACCCGCCAGGCGCCCGAATTTGAACACGGGCTGTCGCCCCGGGCCGCGCTGGCCATGCTGCAGGGCTCCCGGGCGTGGGCCTATATGGATGGCAGGAACCATGTATTGCCGGAGGACCTGCAGACCGTGCTGCCGGCCATCGTCGCACACCGGCTGACCCCTGCCGGTGAAATGCGCAGCACGAGCCGCAATGACCTGGCCGCACAATTGCTGCAGCAGGTGGCCATCCCCTGATGCCGCCCGCGGCCGGTACGCCGTCGCTGTACGGTGCGCTGAAAAACGGTATCCAGCACTGGCTGTTCCAGTGGCGCGGCCCGGAGCGCGGCACCATCGTACTGGTGCAACGGCGTGTTTTCATACTTCCCACCCGCCAAGGCCTGCTGTTTGCCGGCGTAATCGTGCTGATGCTCATCGGATCGGTAAATTACGATCTTTCTCTGGGCTTCATTCTGTCCTTTCTGCTGGGTGCAACCGGCATCCAGTCGATGTTGCACACCTTCCGCAACCTCGCACATTTGCGCATCGCCCCGGGGCGGGTACAACCGGTGTTTGCCGGCGAACAGGCGCAGTTTCAGATCCGCATCGCCAACAGCGCGCGGGCACACCGCTACGCCATCGGCGTGACGCGCGACGGTCAGGTCGCCGATTATGTCGATGTGCCGCCTGGCGACGCAGCGCTTGCGATCGCTGCCGTTCCCGCCACGCAACGCGGCTGGCTGCGACCCGGGCGCCTGACGCTGTTTACATTTTTTCCAGTCGGGCTGTTTCGCGCCTGGTCGTATGCCGATCTCGACATGCATTGCCTCGTTTACCCGGCGCCGGCGTCCCCGGGACTGCCGTTGCCGCTGCCGGAAGCCGGTGACGGTCAAGGCGGCTTGCACGGCCACGGCCAGGACGAATTTTCCGGACTGCGACCGTACCGTCCCGGCGATTCACCCCGCCACATCGCGTGGAAAGCAGTTGCCCGCGACGACAACTTGCTGACCAAGCAGTTTGCGGGCCGCGCCGACGCCGAACTCTGGCTCGCATGGGAGCGGCTGCCGCCGGCCATCGATACTGAACGGCGGATTGGACATCTCGCGCGCTGGGTCATCGACGCCGACGACCACGGCCTCGCCTACGGCCTGCGCCTCCCCGGCCTGACCATCCCGATCGCCGCAGGCGCTGCCCACCGCGCCGCTTGCCTGCGCGCACTGGCCCTCCATGGCATCGCTGCCGACCACGCTTAGCGCGCGGCCCCTCGGGCACCGTGAACTCATCTGGCTTGCCGCCGGGTTCCTGCTCGCCAGCGTGCCGCACCTGTCGCGAATGCCGATGTGGATCTCCGTGCTGGTTGTCGCCATTGCCGGAGCACGCCTGGTACAGCTGCGCATGCACGGCACCCGTCCGCGAAAATGGCTGCTGGTGTTGATCGCCGTTGGCGCGACCGCCGGCATCCTGCTCCAGTACCGCACGCTGTTCGGCCGTGATGCCGGTGTCTCGCTGCTGGTGGTCATGCTGGCGCTGAAACTGCTGGAAACACGCAACCAGCGTGACGGCATCCTGCTCGGATTTCTCGGCTGTTTTCTGCTGGTCACCAATTTCCTGCATTCGCAGACCATCCCGACTGCGGCCTACATGCTGGGTTGCGCCTGGCTGCTCGTTGCCAGCCTGATCGGCATGCAATACACCGGCCCCTGGCCAGGGTGGCGTCAACCGGTGCGACGTGCCGGCGTGCTGATCCTGCAGGGCGTGCCGCTGATGCTGGTGCTGTTTCTGCTGTTTCCCCGGATTCAGGGACCGTTGTGGGGATTGCCGCAGGACGCCTATGCCGGACTGACCGGCCTCTCCGACAACATGAGTCCGGGCAGCCTGAACAACCTGATTCTGTCCGACGCCATCGCCTTTCGCGCCGCTTTCCGCAGCGGCATTCCCGCACCCAAGGACCTTTACTGGCGCGGACCGGTGCTGTGGGACTACGACGGTCGGACCTGGACCGCACCCCGGATCATCCAGAATACGAGTGATCTGCCCGCGGGCGATTCACCGATCGAATACACGGTCACGCTGGAGCCCCACAACAAGCGCTGGCTATTCGCGCTGGAGTTTCCCGGAGTGCGTCCGCCGCGTTCCGTCGCCACCCGCGACATGCAGCTGCTCAGCTTTACGCCGGTGCGCACCCGCATCCGTTATGACATGGTGTCATCCGCCGCTGGCGCCTATGGCGCGGACGATGACAGGGCACTGCTGATGCGCTCGCTGCGCCTGCCGGCCGACACCAATCCGCGTACGGCGGCCTTCGCGCAGGAACTGCGCCGGAAATTTCCCGACGACCGCAACCTGGTCGCGGAGGTGCTGACTCGTTTCCGCAATCAGAATTTCGTCTACACGCTGTCGCCGCCGCTCCTCGGTGAACATCCGGTCGATGAATTCCTGTTCGAGACGCGGCGCGGTTTCTGCGAGCACTACGCTTCCGCATTTACGGTCTTGATGCGCGCTGCGGGCATTCCGGCGCGGGTGGTCACCGGCTATCTGGGCGGTGAAGTCAATCCGGTTGGCGAATACATCCTGGTGCGCCAGGCCGATGCCCACGCCTGGACGGAAATCTGGCTGGCCAATATCGGCTGGGTTCGCGTCGATCCCACGGCAGCGGTCTCGCCGGCGCGGGTCGAGCGCGGCATCGCTTCCGCCTTGCCGCGCAGTGACCCGCTGCCCATGTTCGTGCGCGGCGATTTCGCGCTGCTGCAGCAAATGCGGCTGACCTGGGATTCGGTCACCTATACCTGGAACCAGTGGGTGCTGGGCTATACGCCGGATCGCCAGCGCCGCTTCCTGTCGCAACTCGGTTTCAGTGCAGCAACCTGGCAGACGCTGACGTTCATGCTGATGGTCTGTACCGGCATCGCCCTGCTGATCGGCGCGGTGTTGGCATTGCGCGACCTGCGCCGCGCGCATTTGGATGCCATCAAGGCTGTCTACGATCGTTTCTGCCGGAAACTCGCTCGACGCGGAATTCAGCGCGGCAGCGCGGAAGGCCCGCGTGACTTTGCGCAACGCGCCGGCCGCCAGCGTCCCGAAATCGCCGGCGCGGTGGCAGAAATTACCCGCCTCTACATCGCACTGCGCTACGGTGCGGAATCGCGGCCAGAGCAGGTGAAAGCGTTCAAAAACCGTGTACGGGGTTTTGACGCGTGACAAATATAATCTGTAAAAACAATTAGTTAAATCTTATTTGCTGCCGTCAGGCTGGTGGCAGCAGCCCGGCCGGATCCACCGGTTTACCCAACCGCCGGATTTCAAAATGCAGCTTCACCTGATCGGAATCGGTGTTGCCCATTTCCGCGATTTTCTGGCCTCGCGTCACCGTTTGGCCTTCTTTCACCAGCAACTCGCGGTTGTGCGCATATACGCTGAGAAATTTTTCGTTGTGTTTGATCACAATCAGTTTGCCCAGACCGCGAATGCCGGTGCCGCTGAAAATCACGCGCCCCGATCCTGCAGCAACCACGGGCTGCCCCATTTTTCCGGCGATCGCGATGCCCTTGCTCGAACCCTCGTTGAACGGGGTCACGATCTTGCCGGTCACCGGCCAGATCCAGCCGATGTCATCGCCAGCCTTCGCCTGCTCCGGTTTGACATCGGGCTGGACCGCAGGCTTGGGTGCAGGCTCGACTTTCGCGCCAGACATCTGGGCGTAAGCCTGGTCTGAGTACGGTACGCGCACGCCGCGTGGCTCGGCTTTGCTGCCGCCGACACCGCGCTCCGCCCCCAGCGGCTGCGCTTCCACCGCGCCCGGCGTCGTGCGCAGCGGTGAGGCCACCACACCCTGGGCCGGCGCCAGCCGCAACTGCTGGCCGACACGGATACGCGAGGGATCGATGCCGTTCCAGGCGGCCAGCTCGCGATAGTCGAGACCGAATTCGAGTGCAATGCTGTACAGCGTGTCCCCGGTCTTGACCGTGTAGAACTCGGGGCGGGGCCGGTCCGGAGCGGGCGCTGCACGCACGGCGGGCTTCGCCGGCGCTTTGGTCTGGGGCGGCAGACGCTCGGTGACCGGGGCTGGACGGGTTGCGCCACAGCCCGCCAGCATTGCCAGCAAGGCACCGACAATGGCAATGTGGACGCAGACGCCTGCTGACGCTGCGCGCCAGTCGCCCTCAGCCCAGACCGGGCAGCAACGGAACGAACCGGGCATCTTCCACTTTTCGGTCGACATAACCTTGCGCAGTTTTTTCGATGACGTGCAACGCCTGCTTGCCATGGTGCGTCAACGGGATGACGAGTTTACCACCCACGGCAAGCTGATCCCGCAACGCCTGCGGCACATGCGTAGCGGCTGCCGCGACGACGATTCCGTCAAAAGGCGCCTGCTCGGGCATGCCCAGCTGGCCATCGGCATTGCGCACACGCACGTTGTGCGCACGCGCGTCGCGCAAATGGCGCCGTGCCTTGTTCAATAACGGGGCGAGCCGCTCCACGGAGTACACTTCGCGCGCCAACCGCGACAGCACCGCGGCCTGATAGCCGCAACCGGTGCCGATCTCCAGCACCTTGCCCAGCGTGCCGCCACTGCGCAGCAGTTCAAGCATGCGCGCCACCGTGTACGGACTGGAAATCGTCTGGCCAAAACCCAGCGGCAGCGATATGTCCTCGTAGGCACGACTGGCCAGCGCCTCATCGACAAAAATATGCCTGGGCACCTCGCCCATCGCAGCCAGTATCACTTCGTCGCGGATGCCCTGCGCACGCAGCCGTTCCACCATGCGCATGCGCGTGCGCTGGGAGGTCATGCCGATGCCGGAGTTTGCGCTGCTCATGCGCCGGCCGGCTGATCGAGCCAGCGCTCGACGACTTCCATCTGCGCGAACCGCGTCAGATCCATTTGTAACGGCGTGACCGATACCCAATTGGACGCCGCCGCATGAAAATCCGTACCCTCACCGGCATCCTGTGCGGCACCAGCCGCGCCGACCCAGTAGACGGTCTCACCACGGGGCGTCCGGGCTTTGACCACCGCTTCGGCCTTGTGACGCTTGCCCAGACGACTGACCCGGCTGCCCTGCAGCCGCGCATACGGCACATCCGGCACGTTGACGTTCAGCAGCAGCGGCTGGTCGACGCGATGGCGGGCGAAACGCGCGACCAGATCGGCCGCAACCTGGCCCGCCGTCGCAAAATGATCATGTCCCGCGGCCACCAGGGAAATCGCAATCGACGGGATACCCAGCAGAAAGCCTTCAGTGGCCGCAGCCACGGTGCCTGAGTAGATCGTGTCGTCGCCCATGTTGGCCCCGTGATTGATTCCGGAGACCACGACATCCGGCAACTCCGGCAGCAAACCGGTCACCGCCAGGTGCACACAATCCGTCGGCGTGCCGTTGACATAATAGTAACCATTGCTGGCACGCTTGACTGACAGGGGTCGATCCAGAGTCAGCGAATTGCTCGCGCCGCTGCGATCCCGTTCAGGCGCAACGACGGTGACCGTACCCAATGCGGAAAGCGCCTGCTCCAGGGCGGCAAGGCCCGGCGCGAAATAGCCGTCGTCGTTACTGAGCAGAATGCGCACGCTGATGTTTCGGTTTGCTTTGAGCTACTTTGTTATGCCGGACGTTCCGCCGGGTGGTCGTTTTGGATCCCCTCGATTACGCGGCGGATTTTAGCATGCACTGCTGCAAGGCCCGGCGCAGATGCTACGATACGCATCCCATCTAACTACCGGTTGAATATCATGGCTCCCATAGGCTTTCGCATCCTCCCCTTCGCCCCCCAGCCCTCAGCGAAAATCATCGCCGCGCTGCGCAAGATCGCCACCGCGCACCTCAGCGACAACATGCATCGTCTGCATGCGATCGGCCCCGATCTCTGGCCCTGTCACAAGGGAGGCAAGCTGGTCGGCCCCGCCCTGACCGTCAAGGTCGGTCCCGGTGACAACCTGATGGTGCACAAGGCGATCGACATCGCCCGCCCCGGCGATGTGATCGTGGTTGATGCCGGCGGCGTCAACACCCAGGCCATCATCGGTGAAATCATGTCGTCGCTGGCCGAACGCAATGGTGTGGCCGGCATGGTCATCGACGGCGCGATTCGTGACGCCGATGCACTGGCGCAATCATCCTTTCCGGTTTATGCGAGCGGCGTCACGCATCGCGGACCGTACAAAAACGGGCCGGGTGAAATCAACGTGCCGGTGGTGATCGGCGAGGCTGTGGTCAATCCCGGCGACCTGATCATCGGCGATGACGACGGCTTGCTGGCACTGCCGCAGGACATGGCTGAGGAAACCATCGCACTGGCGCTGCAACAGGCTAAAAAGGAAGCGGCGATGCTGAAGGCCATCCGCGGCAAAGGCAAGGTCGACCGCAGCTGGGTGGATGAATCACTGCGTGCCAAGGGCTGCGTCATCCCGGCAAAGATGCGCAGCCGATGAGCGGTCCGCTGGCGGGAATCACCGTGGTCGATCTGACCACGGTGGTCATGGGCCCGTATGCCACCCAGATCCTCGGCGATCTGGGCGCCAGCGTCATCAAGGTCGAAGCGCCCGGCGGCGACAATGTACGTCATGTCGGACCGATGAAACATCGCGGCATGGGACATATGTTCCTGCACCTGAACCGCAACAAGAAGAGCATCGTGCTTGATCTCAAGCAGCCCGCCGGCCGCGACGCGCTGCTGCGCATCGCGGCCGGAGCCGACGTGCTGATCTACAACATCCGGCCGCAGGCGATGCAAAGGCTGCGTCTGGATTACGCCACAGTCGCAGCAGTCAATCCGCGCATCATCTATGTCGGCGCCTACGGCTTCGGCCAGCAGGGTCCTTATGCCGCACGACCCGCCTATGACGACCTGATCCAGGGCATGTCCGGGCTGCCGTGGCTGCTGCAGCAGTCGGGTGCAGCGGAACCGCGCTATATCCCGGCCACGCTTGCCGACCGCATCGTCGGCCTGCACGCCGTATATGCCGTCACGACCGCGCTCTACCACCGCGAGCGCACGGGCGAAGGTCAGGCCGTCGAAGTGCCGATGTTCGAATGCATGAGCCAGATGATCCTCGGCGATCATTTCGGTGGACGCACGTTTGATCCGCCGGCCGGTGCCGCCGGCTACGCACGGGTGCTCGCGCCGCAGCGCAAACCCTTCCGCACCAGCGACGGCCATGTTTGCGTATTGATGTACAACGACAAGCAGTGGCAGAGTTTCTTCCGGCTGATCGGCCGCGAAGATCTGTATCGCGACGATCCGCGCTTCAACAGCCACGAAAACCGCTCGGCGCGGATCGACGAGGTCAACGCCTTCGTCGCTACGGAAATGCTGAACCGGACGACCGCGGAATGGCTGTCGGCCCTGATCAGCGCCGACATCCCTGCGGCGCGGATGAACGCAATCGACGATGTGATCGACGACGAACACCTGAACGCCACCGGCTTCGTCGGCTTCGAGCAGCATCCGAGCGAAGGCCGGCTGCGTACCACCCGCGCCGCGACGCAATGGTCGCGCACGCCGCCTGCACCGCAGTGCGGGGCACCGCGCCTGGGCGAGCACGGCGCCGAAGTGCTGCGCGCAGCCGGATACAGCGAAGACGAGATCGATGCGCTCGCTGTCGCCCGTGTGACCACCCTCCCCGCCTGAACGACGGCCGCGATGGATTTTGAGTTTTCCGACGATCAACGCGCGATTCAGGACGCGATCAGCCGGGTCTGCACGCGTTTCGGCGCGGACTACTGGCTGCAAAAGGACCGCGATGGCGGCTTCCCGCATGAGTTCCACGCAGCGATCGCCGCGGACGGCTGGCTTGGCATCGCCATGCCCGAAGCTTACGGCGGCAGCGGGCTGGGCATCACCGAAGCGGCGCTGATGATGGAAACCATCGCCGCATCCGGTGCCGGATTCTCCGGCGCATCGGCGGTGCACATGAATATCTTCGGCCTGCATCCGGTAGTGGTCTATGCCACTGACAAGCAGAAAAGCCGCTGGCTGCCGCCGTTGATCGCGGGTGCGGACAAAGCCTGTTTCGGCGTCACCGAACCCGGCGCCGGTCTGAATACGACACACCTGACCACAAAGGCAGTGCGCGATGGCGATCATTACGTCGTAACCGGCCAGAAAGTATGGATTTCCACGGCGCAGGTCGCCAACAAGATTCTGCTGCTGGCGCGAACCACGCCGCTGGAACAGACGAAAAATCCGATCGACGGATTGACGCTGTTCTATACCGACATCGACCGCAGCAAGGTGGAAGCCCGCGAGATCGACAAAATGGGCCGCAAGGCCGTGGATTCCAACCAGGTTTTCATCGATGGCCTGCGCGTACCGGTAGGCGATCGGATCGGCGACGAAGGCAAAGGTTTCCGCTATATCCTCGACGGCCTCAATCCCGAACGCATCCTGGTTGCCGCGGAAGCAGCCGGCCTCGGCCACGCTGCACTGAACCGCGCGGCGCAGTATGCCGGCGAGCGCATCGTATTTGACCGGCCGATCGGCCAGAATCAGGCCATTCAGCACCCCCTGGCACAACGCTGGATCGAGCTCGAGGCCGCGCGCCTGCTGACCTACCGGGCCGCGAGCCTGTATGACGCCGGCAAGCCCTGCGGTGCGGAAGCCAATGCGGCGAAATATTTCGCCGGTGAAGCAGGTTTCAAAGCCTGCGAAACCGCGGTGCTGACCCACGGCGGCATGGGCTACGCGAAGGAGTACCACGTCGAGCGCTATTTCCGCGAAGCCATGATCGCCCGCATCGCGCCGGTCAGTCCGCAGCTGATCCTGTGTTACATCGCCGAGCGCGTGCTCGGACTGCCCAAGTCCTATTGATTGCGGACACCGCTGCACCGGCGTGCACCGTGCCGATGCAGCAACTCCCGCACATCGGCAACCGCGGCGGTGATGTCGGCGGCATCCGCCTCCAGCAGCGGCAGAAAGCCGATGACCCTCCGCCGGTAATTGAAATACACCGGCAGTATCGGCACAGCGGCAGCCCGCGCAATCCGGTAGAACCCGGACTTGAACTGCGCGCCTTCCCGGCGCGTGCCTTCGGGCGTGATGACGAGCCACATTTGCCCGCGTCGGCCGAATTCAGCCGCCATCGTTTCGGCAAAATTTTCCGGCTGCGCCCGATTGACCGGTATGCCGCCCAGCCAGCGCATGAATCCGCCAAGCGGCCAGCGGAACAGCGTGTGTTTACCGATGAAGGCGACGCGCAGGCCGAGCGCGTAAAGGAACGCGGCGCCGATCACGAAATCCCAGCCCGATGAATGCGGTGCAATGGCGACGACCAGCCGGGGTTGGTCGGGAAACTCGCCCTCCACGCGCCAATGCAGGCGGCGCAGTATCCACAGGCCAAGTGCCCGCAGCAGGCCATAATCGCGGCGCGGCACGCTGTCGCCGGGGCGGATGGACTCGGCGGGCACGACGGATGCAGCAGCTCCGGGACTGGACATGGCCTCCATCCGTTGCAGCGCGGCTTGCGCCTTGCCGCGATAAATCAGTAACGGTATATATTATAACTTATTGTTTTTATTATTATTTTATGAGCCTTCCGGTGCCGGCACGCGATAGGGGCGATCATGTTCCAGCGACGGCATCATGGCACGGATTTTCGCGACCCGCGCCGGATCGACGTCGGCATACACGATCCCCGGTTCCTCGCCGCCGTCTGCAAGCACCTCGCCCCAGGGATCGACGATCAGCGCATGGCCGTAGGTCTGGCGATTGCCGGCATGCTCGCCGCACATGGCTGGCGCAAAAATATACGCCGCGTTCTCGATCGCACGCGCCTTGAGCAACGTATGCCAGTGCGCCTTGCCCGTCTGGCGCTGGAACGAGGATGGCACGGCAATGTACTGCGCCCCCCGCTGTGCCAGCGCACGGAAAAGATGCGGGAAGCGCAGGTCATAGCAGATCGTCATGCCCAGTCTGCCCCAGGGCGTGGTCGCAATGACCGCCTGCTCTCCGGGCCGATAGGACGACGATTCGCGGATCACTTTGCCGTCGGGCAAGGTGACATCGAACATGTGGATCTTGTCGTAGGTCGCCACGACATCACCGGCTGCCGACATCAGGAATGAGCGGTTGGCAATGCGTTCGTCGCCGGTCTTCAGTGTCAGCGAACCGACGAGCAGCCATACGCCCAGTTCGTGGGCGAGCCCCTGCAGTTCGGGCAGCACAGTTCCGCCGTCGGCCGGCAACGCGTGGTCACGCATCACCCGGCCGCTGCCATCCATCATCAGGCAGTATTCAGGCGTCAGCACCAGTTTCGCGCCGCTGTTGGCGGCGTCGATGACCATCGCCTTGAGCACGGCCAGGTTGCCGGCAAGATCATTGCCACTGTTGATTTGAATACAGGCGATACGGAACGGCGAAGTCGCGGGGAACGTCATGGACAGGCTCTGGGATCCGGGAAGTCGCACGCCTCAGGCCGTGCGAGCGATTGAATTCTGGTCGGGGCCAGGAGATCTGAACCTCCGGTCACCTGCCACCCCCTGCCATTTGGATTCTAGTTTAAGTGTTTATCGTAAATCAATGCCTCGCAACGCTCGCCGCTTCTACAAACCAGCTGCGCACGGTCTGATCAGGTCACACGAAACTTAAACGCGTGAATAGCTACGTGAATGAAGCCCGCTCTTCGCTCCCCGAACTGTGATTATCTGTGCGTGTGCAGTGGCAGAACCATTGCTTCCGAATTCAGGGTACCACGCGATCTGCTGGAAAACTGGAAACCCAAAGATAGCCGTCGTAGCGCGCCTCGTTCAGAAATACCCAGACAAAAATGCGCCGCGTATCTCCGCCACCGCTGAGTGAGACTTGCCCCTCTTCAAAGTGGTAAGACCATACGGTACGTGGTTGGGCATGGAATGGCAGAAACTCGCGTCCCACGCCGAGGGGCTCCCCCAGCACCTGGCGGATATCCTCGGCAGTCGACCGCCCTACCGTTAACCTCGATTCGAGCAATGACGGTGCAACGGGCGTGCCGGCGCGCACCTTGATCATCCCGCAACCCAATATCGTTGTCGTTGCCATTGACAAGGCAATCAGTGCTGCCGTCAAGGAGCGATGCATTTTCATTTTCCTTTGCCTGCGGAATGTTGTTTCAAATTGAGGGCATCAGCGAACCACATGTAACCGTCATACAATTCTCCAGAGAAGAAAACCAGCAGCATCGTGAGTTGGATATCCTTGCCCTCGCTGACGCTGTGTTCGTAGAGCCAGACACGCTGTTGCTTGAAACCGGGATCCAGATGCGCTGCGCCATAGCCGCGCGGCTCGCCAAGGGTGAGCAGCACATCATTCCTGGTTGACACATGAGGCGTCAGTTGAGCCAAGCGGTCAAGCCGTGGCGGCACCCCCATTTCCAGGCGCGTGGCACAACCTTGAAGTCCTGCGAAGGCCAGGGATGCGGCGAGCAATGCTGCATTAAACGATCCCGGCTTCATTGCCCCACCTTTCCCCGCAAGCTGTCTTTGACCCAGCCGGTTGCCGCCTCCGCGTTTGAAAACCACATGAACCCGTCAAAAACCCGGTTGCGAACAAACACCACCAGAATTTGCTGTCGCATTTTGAGGTCAAGTTGCCCCTGCGATGCCTTGATGTCAGTAAGCTCGATATCCTGGTAGAACCAAATCTCCTGTGGGCTTTGCTGTACGCTGGCCAGGAACACGGCTCCGGAACCGCTCGGCTCCCCCAAGACCCGCTTGACATCATCCATGGTGGAGACCCCTTTCTTGAGCTGGGTCTCCAGGCGTTTGGTGTCACGGAATGCATCTGCATTTGAATACCTTTGGGGCGTTTCCGCACAGGCGGCAAGCGCCATTGCGCAAATCAGCACAAAGTGCTGCTTCCATCCCCGCAAGCGCATGACGGGTTGATTCCGGGAAATTATTCCAACCAGGTTGTTCTGTGCTGGTTCCAAGATCTATTTTCCGTGACGATGCATTTTCCCTAAGGCCTCGGCAACGGCATGACCAAAGCGTTCGCACCCTGCTGTCTCATGGGAAGAAGGCGCGGCGAGCGGGAGGATCGCCAACATTGCGAACCATGACGTGCCTGCTGCATCGATCCCTTGCGTTAGCGACTCTGCACCACTACGCATATCGACCACCAACGCAGACAGATTCGACTCGTGGTCCCACCACAAATGGCCAAAACAGGCACCTGCCCCGTACCCGCCGACGCATATGATCCCCCCCTTGGTCTCCGACGTATGGGATTGACCACCAAGGATTGCAATATAGCTGATCCCGCCAGCCTCGATACGCTCGCGGAACCTCGGGTCCGGAATCAGTGAACGCAACGCTTCCATGCTGCGAGGGGCGGCCCGCGGATCGAGTTCCGGGAAAGCTTGAGCACGGAATTGAGTGCCGGTGATGACACGAACGGGAAAATCCAGTGCGGATGAGGCTTGACTGACGCAGGCGGCGAACTGCTCCTCCACGGCCCGTTCGTCCTTCCACACCGCCCAATCGAATCCACGCGGATCCTGCTCCACCCATGTGCGATTGATCAAGACAGCGACAACTGGCCCGGACGAGACCTCGGCACCGGGCATGCTCGCGCAGCCAACTAGCCCATACATCAATGTAAATGCAAGTGGCTGAACGAACGGGAAAGGTGAAAAGCGTCGTTGGTCACTCAGTGGCATTTTTATATGCTATCTGACCTGCCCCCGAGAATCAGCTACGGGCGCGGAAATAAAAAAAGGGCTCCTGACGGAACCCTTTGATTTGACTGGTCGGGGCGAGAGGATTTGAACCTTTGACCACCTGCACCCCATGAAATGTATTTTATAGGAAGCACTTATTTATCAACAACTAATTGCACGACGCTCGCTGCTCACCGTGCATAACAATGCAGCACACCGCACAACTGAATTCCGCAAAAGTCCCGCAAGGAATTTTGTGGATTCATTGCCCTTGAGGTCACTGTCCGCCGCGAGTATCTCGATCGCGTATTCTTCTGGAACTCG
>RPOR01000032.1 GCA_003820645.1 Betaproteobacteria bacterium | reverse complement strand
CTTCTGGCGGCACGCGCAGGCGGTTCACCCGTGATTGCGTCTGTAACGCGCGTCACGTTTTGGGGCGCTTTGGCAATGGCATTGACCGCTGGAGTTGGAGCCCTCTTTGGCGTGGCCGCTTGAGATCGATGGCGCCAAATAGCTCGACGCCTAACCCTTCGCTCAACCGGCGCTTTGCGGTATGCCACAAAGCGCCGGTTAGCTCAAACGTTAGGCAACACAGGCAGAGGAGATGTGACATGTCATCAGCTCTTGGAGCTGTTCGTGAAAACATCCAGGCTCAGGGCTTCTGCGGTCTGGATGACAAGACCTGCGCGCAGATCAATTATCCGTTGCGGCTCCCGCCCGCAATCCGCATGGCGTGGGCGGGCCGTGGGAACAGCGCTCGCCTCGCCGGCACTGCCTCGTCATGGGATTCATCGACGCTTCGCCTGTGCCTTGGCGACGATCATGATTGTCGTGGCCGCACGGGATTTCCAGGCCGGCATGCCCCTGCTATGCCACATTGCCGGCTGGTCGCCGCTGCCTTCGCGAACGTGAGCACGGGGTTCTGTATACCCTCGTTCATTGTTCGCATGTTCTTCGGCGGATCATCTGCAGCTAATCTGACGGCCTGACCTCCGCTTGTACACGGACGCGCAGCCAGCACGCTCACGCACGCCGGCTGCGCGCCGGTGAACCCGGCAGTCAATTCTCAACGCATGAGCATGAAACTGCCCAGCGCCCCACTGATCTGCATACTGACTTGCCTCTTGCTCGGGGCCTGCAGTTCCATCCCAAAGATTCCTGCAAAGGCGGCAGTTTTCGGACACCGCGTGGAAACCACCGTGGATTCCGAAATAGCTCGTTACTATCTTGAGATCTATTTGCAGGGAAAGAATGAAAATCGCGATATGGATGAAAAGATTTCGGCGCTCTACAGTTCGCACGGAAAGTCTGTACCGTCCCGTGAAGAGCTCAAAGAAATCTCCCAAGCGTTTTCTGTCGACTTCGCGGCATTATTCCTCGCAGACCGTCTTCTGAACAATAGATGCAATAAGGATCTGAATCAGCTCTTCGAGGTTTACCTCAACAATGATACTGCCGTTGACACCAGCATCTCTTCTTCATACCAGATACTCTTTGTGCCTGGATGGCACTACGTTGAAAACGGACACGTGACCGGTGCGGATTTTGCAAAGCCTCGCGAGCTGGCCACCAACTTGGGATTCGAGAATTATCTGGTGGCGTTGCCGCCGACAGGCGCCGTAGAAGAAGGCGCAAATGTGTTGGCTGCAGAAATTACCAGGCGCAACCGCTCTGGAAAGAAGATACTGCTCGCCGGCTCGAGCTCTGCCGGCCCCGTCATTCATCTCGCCCTCGGGGAGCTGCTTGATCAAAAGGAACTGAGTTCGGTCAAGGCCTGGCTCAATCTCGGCGGCATTCTGCGTGGAACTCCATTTATCGACTATTTCGAAGGGCGACCCCAGCGCTGGCTTTTCAATCTTTACATCTGGTTCAAGGGCCTCGATAAACAGGCAATTTTGGGCATGGGCACAGCCCCGAGCAGACGACGGTTTTCACGCCTGCAACTGGATTCCGAAATTGTGGTGATCAACTACATGGGAATTCCTCTGTCAGGACAACTCAGCCAGTACTCCGGAACTGGATACCGGATGTTGAGGTCAGACGGGCCAAATGATGGTCTGGCATTGCTAACCGATGCGATAGCGCCTGGCAGCCTTACAGTCGTTGCACTGGGATCCGACCATTTTCTTGCGGAAGACCCGGAAATAGACAAGAAAACGGTCGCGCTGATGAAGCTGATAGTCACATACTCGAACAAGGCCATGACAATCGGCTGCACCGGACAAAACAAGGATGAGGGCTGGGCCTCGCGGTGACATCTGTTGCTGCCAGACCAGTTGCTTGGGCAACTCGCGCAACCATTGCAGAGCAGACGATGCCCAACTCAGCACTCCAGCGGACGCACCGCTGAGTCCAGACGTTAAGGATTTTTCCTACCGAACTGGCCAGATCCAACAGAAAACTCCGGTCATTGTTGCGTGATGCGCAACACGCTATAATCGGCCCATGATCCAGTCGTTCCGGCACAAGGGGCTGAAGAAATTCTTTGAAACAGGCAGCGCAGCCGGTATTCAACCCCACCACGGCAAACGGCTGCGAATGCTGCTGGCAGCCCTGGATACCGCGCAGGCCATTGATGATATGGATGTTCCGGGATTCCGCCTGCATACGCAGACCGGTCTGGCGCGCGGCCGCTGGTCGGTGTGGGTGAACGGCAACTGGAGAATGACTTTTGAATTCAGGGACGGACATGCTTACGTCCTGGACTACGAGGATTACCACTGATGGCCATGCATAATCCCCCTCATCCCGGTGAATTCATCACCGGGGTTTATCTCGAGCCCAATAATCTCAGCGGGCGGGAACTGGCTGCCAAACTGGGTGTGGCACCGTCGACGCTGAACCGGATACTGACCGGCGCCAGCGGCGTCAGCCCTGAAATGGCGCTGCGCCTCGCCAAGGCGCTGGGGCGTTCACCCGAGAGCTGGCTGGCGATGCAATACAGCCACGATCTGTGGCTGGCGAAACAGCACGTGAAACTGACCGGTGTCCGGAAAGTACGGCTGACCGCAACCTGAATCAGCCGAAACCTTGCATCAGGCTATTACCGGTTTTCACCAGGACGATGCCGGCGATTGGGTCGCCGAACTCGCCTGTGGCCACAATCAGCACGTGCGGCACAATCCGCCCTGGACCAACCGCGCTTGGGTCACCACAGCGGCAGGCCGCCAGTCGATGATCGGACATGCACTGGATTGCAAAAAATGCGATACCGGCGCAGCACCGGACCGGGAGTAGCCCATGAAACCCCGCATCACCCTGATCACCCTCGGCGTTGATGACCTTGAACGCGCAGTACGGTTTTATCGCGATGGTCTTGGTCTGAAAACCGAAGGCATCGTCGGCAAGGAATTCGAACATGGCGCAGTCGCGTTTTTTGATCTGCAGTCCGGATTAAAACTCGCGTTATGGCCACGCAAGAGTATTGCCCATGACACGAAGCTGACCGCGGGCAAACCCAGTGCCACGGAAATCACCATCGGGCATAACGTAGCCTCAAAAGCCGAAGCCGATGCAGTGATGGCGCAGGCCAAAGGTGCTGGCGCGGTGATCATCAAGCCGGCGCAGGACACCTTCTGGGGCGGTTATGCCGGATATTTCCAGGATCCCGACGGCCACCTGTGGGAGGTGGCGTGGAACCCGCGGTGGACCGTACCGGAATGATCCCCGTTTGGTACTGACCGTTAACGCGCCGCCCGCCGTACTTCGCCGCCGGTCATCAGCAGCACGTCGCCGCTGATCCAGCGCGCGCTGGGACCGCACAGGTAACGCACCAGATCGGCGACTTCCTCGACCGTGCCCGGGCGCTTGAGCGGAATGGTCGACAGGCGTTTCTCCCATTTTTCCGGATCGCGCAGCGTGTCGATGCGCGCGGTGTCCAGGAATCCCGGTGCGATGACGTTCGCGGTGATGCCATGCGGACCCAGCTCGTCGGCCAGTGACGACATCAAGGCATGCATGCCGGCCTTGGACGCGGCATATGCGGAGAATGTCGCCGGCGCCTTCAGCGCGGCGCCCGAGGAAATGCTGATGATGCTGCCGCCGTCGCCCTGTGCGATCATCTGTTTCGACACGTACTTGGAGCACAGCATGGTGCCGGTCAGGTTGATGTCGATGATCGTGCGCCACAAGTCGTCGTCGAGGTCCTGTACCGGCACGCGGTCCGCTGCGCGCGGATAAGTGGCGTTGTTGACCAGGATGTCAATCCGACCCAGCTTCGCGACGACTTCCTGCACCATGCGCTGCACGTCGTCGGCCTTGCGTACGTCCATGTATGCGCCGTATCCGAGTACGCCCAGCGCCTCGATTTCGGCGACGACGTCGGGGAGGCCGCGCCAGCCGTCCTTCTGCTCGTCGGCGGTCAGGCTGGACGGGCTGCGGCTGCTGCCGGTGACGGCGACATCGGCGCCGGCACGGGCCAGCGCCAGTGCGATGGCGCGGCCGAGACCGCGCCTGCGGGTGGCGCCGGTGACAACGGCGACCTGGCCTTTGAGTTCAGTCATGTCTATCCCTTCGATGGAAGGCCGATGTTAGGCGCCGCCCGCCGCCCGGGCAATGCTGCAGGGCGTGGAGTGGCGGCGCCGGCACCCTGTACAATCTGCAGCCAGCGGAGGCGTCATGACCTGGATCATCACCAAGTATTTCCTGACTGCAGCGGTTGTCGTACTGGTGTCGGAACTGGCCAAGCGCAGCGACAGGCTCGGCGGCTTCGTGGCCGCGTTGCCACTGGTGACGATACTCGCGCTGATCTGGCTCTACGTCGAGCATCAGCCGCCGGAGAAAATCGCCAACCACGCCTGGTACACCTTCTGGTATGTAATCCCGACGCTGCCGATGTTCCTCGTGTTTCCGGCATTGCTGCCGCGGCTGGGGTTCTGGCCAACACTGGTGGCCTGCATGCTGGTCACGGCGGCCTGTTTCAGCCTGTTTGCACTGGCGGTGCGGCGCTTCGGCATCGACTTGCTGTAACAGCCGCCGCCGCAACGCCGTGCCCCGGATGACTGCTAGAAACGCTCGTCCTCGCGCAGATAGCGCCATTGGCCGCCGGGCAGGTCGCCGAGCATCACGCGGCCGATGCGCACCCGCTTCAGCCCGACCGCGGTCAGGCCGACCAGTTCGCACATGCGGCGAATCTGGCGTTTTTTGCCCTGGCGCAGCACGAACCGCAGCTGGTCGCGGTTCTGCCAGGAGACTTCGGCAGGGCGCAGCGCTTCGCCGTCGAGGCTCAAGCCGTGGTTCAGCAGTGCCAGCCCCTGTTTGCTCAATGTGCCGGTGACGCGCACCAGATATTCCTTTTCCACCTGCGAGTTCTCGCCGATCAGCTGTTTGGCGATGCGCCCGTCCTGGGTCAGTACCAGCAGGCCGGTGGAATCGATGTCGAGCCGGCCGGCTGGTGCAAGGCCGCGTAATTGCCGCGGATCGAACCGCAGCTTGCTGGGGTCGCCGGCGTAGTGTGTTTCGGCGGTGATCAGCGTGATCGCCGGCCGGTAATTTTTTTCGGGCTGGCCCGACACGAAGCCCACGGGTTTGTTGAGCAGGATGGTGATCCGTGCTTCCTGGCGGTTTTGTGCCGCGGCGGCCAGCGTGATGGTTTGCGTGGGCAGGATGCGCGTGCCGAGCTCGGTCACTGGCACGCCGTCAACCAGCACCCAGCCGCGCTCGATGTAACTGTCGGCCTCGCGTCGCGAGCACAGGCCCTGTTCCGACATCAGCTTGGAGAGGCGGATTTTTTCCATGGGTCGTTGAATTTGCGACAACCCGGCATTAGTCGCAGCAAAAATGAAATTTGTAACCCATTGTTTTTATAAGTATTTATAAATTATTGCGCATCAAAGTGCAGCAAAAACTTTTGCCGCAGCTTTGAGCGTGCGATCGATTTCTGCCGGTCCATGGGCGGCAGACACGAAGCCCGCCTCGTAGGCGGATGGGGCCAGGTAGACACCCTCGGCGAGCATGGCGTGGAAAAACCGGTTGAAGGTTTCCTTGTTGCATTGCATCACTTCGGCGTACGAGGTCGGCGGGGCTTCCCGGAAGTACAGCCCGAACATGCCGCCGATGCCGCGCGCCGAAAACACCACCCGGCGCGCTTGCGCAGCTTCCGTCAGGCCGCTGCACAACTGGTGCGTGGCAGCGGCGAGCCGGTCGTAAAAACCGGGCGCCTGAACCAGCTTTAGTGTCGCCAGTCCGGCGGCTACCGCCACGGGATTGCCGGACAGCGTGCCCGCCTGATACACCGGGCCCAGCGGTGCGATGCACTGCATGATGTCGCGGCGGCCGCCGAAGGCGCCGACCGGCATACCGCCGCCGATGACTTTGCCCAGCGTCGTCAGGTCGGGTTTGATGCCGTAGAGCGCCTGTGC
The DNA here is from genome assembly GCA_003820645.1 of Betaproteobacteria bacterium. GTDB lineage: Bacteria > Pseudomonadota > Gammaproteobacteria > Burkholderiales > SG8-41. Next base: position 18,918 of record RPOR01000032.1, on the reverse strand, counting down.
GCCGCCCAGCGCGACCCGGAATCCGGTCATCACTTCGTCGAAAATCAACACCGCGCCGTGCTGCGTACACAGCTTCCGCAGCAATTCGAGAAAGCCGGGCCGTGGCGCGACCAGGTTCATGTTCCCGGCGACCGGTTCGACGATGACGGCGGCAATTTCGCTGCCCTCCCGTGCGAACGCGGTGTCCAGCGCCGCTTCGTTGTTGTAGTCGAGGACCAGCGTGTGTGCCGCGGTTTCTGCGGGCACCCCGGCTGAGGATGGCTGGCCGAAGGTCAGTGCGCCGGAACCGGCTTTGACCAGCAGTGCATCGGCGTGGCCGTGATAGCAGCCTTCGAATTTGATGATTTTGCTGCGCCCGGTGAAGCCGCGGGCGAGCCGGATCGCGCTCATCGTCGCTTCGGTGCCGGAACTGACCAGCCGCACCTGGTCCAGCGACGGCACCAGCTTGCGCAGCAAATCGGCCATTTCCACTTCGGCCTCGGTCGGCGCACCGAACGACAGACCGCGTTCCGCCGCCTGCTGCACGGCCTTGACCACATCGGGATGGGCGTGGCCGCAGATCAGCGGGCCCCAGGAACCGACGTAATCAATATAACTGTTGCCGTCGACATCCCATACCAGTGCGCCCTTGCCGCGCTGGAAAAACAGCGGCGTGCCGCCGACGGATTTGAAAGCGCGCACGGGGGAGTTGACGCCGCCGGGAATGGTCAGCTGGGCGTGATTAAAGAGTTTCTGACTTTTCTTCATGGGGTCGCTCAAACGGGGGCTGGTCGAACAAGGACTTGAATGCGCGGGCTGCGGCTTCGATGTCCGCCGCGCTGAACACGGCTGAAATCACCGCGACCGCATCCACGCCGGCGGCAATCAGCTGCGGTGCGTTTTGTGGCGTGATGCCGCCGATGGCCACGACCGGTATGCGGAACTGTCGCTTGGCACGCGTGATCAGATTCAGCGGCGGGTGCACGGCGCCGGGCTTGATGCTGGAGTCGAAAAAACTGCCGAACGCGATGTGGTCGGCACCGGCGGCAAGAGCGGCCTGCGCGAGTTCGATGCGGTCGTAGCAGGATACGCCCAGCAATCGGTCCGGACCGAGTTGTGCGCGTGCCGTGGCAATATCGCCGTCATCGCCGCCCAGATGCAGGCCGGCGGCGCCGACTTCCTGCGCGAGATCGAGATGATCGTTGATGATCAGCGGCACGCCGCCCGCGGTGCACAGGGTCTGCAGCGCACGGGCCTGGACGAGGCGCAGTGCCGGCGGTGCGGTCTTGTTGCGGTATTGCAGTATCCGGGCGCCGCCGGTGAGTGCGGTGCGCACGCGCCGCAGTAACTCGTCCGTATCAGCGAGATCGGGCGTAATCGCATACAGCCCGGCGATTTGCGCGTTCACGCCTGTTCTTCGCCACCGCCGTTACCGCCGCCGCCGGCTTCCTCGTCGCGCGCCCAGAATAGACGGTCCGGGATGTACTGGCCCATGCCCGGCCGGAACGCGAGCTTCAGCGACTGCCAGGTATATTCCTGCGCATCGCGCACCGCTTCCTGCATGTCGACTCCGTTGGCGATGGTGGCGGCAAGTGCGGACGCCAGAGTGCAGCCCGAGCCGTGATAGCTGCCGGGCAGCCGTGGCCAGGTGTCGGTGCGTACCATGCCTTCGCTGTTGTAGAGCGTGTTGGTGACTTCGCCGGTATGTTCATGGGTGCCGGTGATCAGCACATACTCGCAACCGGATTCGAGGATGCGCTGTGCGCATTCGGCAAGGTCCGGATTGTCGTTGTCGTCGCTGTCATCGGCGGCGAGACGGCGCGCCTCGATACTGTTCGGGGTGATGATGGTGGTCTGTGGAATCAGCAGTTCGCGGATCGCCGCGAGCATTTCCTCCGAGGCCAGCTCGTCGCCACGGCCCGAAGCCAGCACCGGATCGAGGATCAGCGGAATTTCGGGATAGTCTGAAACCACTTCGGCCACTGCGGCGATGGCTTCGAGGCTGCCCAGCACGCCGATCTTGAATGCGGCCACCGGCATGTCCTCGAGTATGCAGCGCGCCTGGTCGGCGACCCATTCGCCATCGATCGGCTGGATTTCATCGACGCCGGTCGTGTCCTGGATGGTGATCGCGGTAACCACCGACACCGGATGGCAGCCCATGCTGGCGAGCGTCATGATGTCGGCTTGCAAGCCGGCGCCGCCGGTCGGATCGGTGGCGGCAAATACCATGACGATGGGAGGTGAGTCGGTCATGCGCGGAGATTGGGCGCGAGGATGGGATCAGCTAGAATGTCGCACGGATTGTAGCTCATTTACTTCAGAAGACGCTGATGATCACCAATAACGGGCAGTACAAAAAATACATGTGTTTGATCTGCGGCTACGTCTACGACGAAGCGGCAGGCGTTCCCGACGAGGGCATTGCTGCGGGAACCAGATGGGAGGACGTGCCGATGAACTGGACTTGTCCCGAATGTGGCGCGCGCAAGGAAGATTTCGAGATGGTGCAGATCTGAACAATAGGGGGTGCGCAGATGAGGCTTTTGCACACGATGATCCGGGTCGGCGACCTGCAGCGCTCGATCGATTTTTATACCCAGGTGCTGGGCATGAAGCTGTTGCGCAAAACCGACTATCCGGGCGGCCGCTTCACCAACGCCTTTGTCGGTTACGAGAACGAAGCGCGCGCGGCCGTACTGGAACTGACTCACAACTGGGACACCAGGTCGTACGACATGGGCAGCGGTTTCGGCCATATTGCCGTCGAAGTCGAAGATGCCTACAAGGCCTGCGACGAGGTGCGGAAGCGGGGCGGCAAGATCGCACGCGAACCGGGGCCGATGAAACACGGCACGACGGTGATCGCGTTTGTCGAAGACCCCGACGGCTACAAAATCGAGTTTGTACAGCGGAAAGTCGCGACCTGAGGCGACCGGATTCTTAAGCCGACACTGCCACAGCGTCGGCAATCCGCACAAAATCCGCAACGGACAGTTCCTGCGCCCGCGCACCCGGATTGATGCCGAGCTGCGCGAATTCGCGATCAGCCATTACGCCCTTCAGCGTGTTGCGCAGCGTCTTGCGCCGTTGCGCGAAGGCGCGGGCTACGACACTGCTGAACACGGCCTCGTCACGTGCCGGATGGGGCAGTGGTGCCAGCGGCGTCAGTCGCACTACAGCCGACTCTACTTTGGGTGCGGGATCAAAGGCCTCGGCCGGCACGTCGATGAGTTTTTCCATGTCAAAGCGGTATTGCAGCATCACTGACAGCCGGCTGAATTCCGAATCGCCGGGCGTGGCGATCATGCGCTCGACGACTTCCCGTTGCAGCATCACGTGGACGTCGCGGATGTGGCCGGCGAATTCCGCGAAGCGGAACAGCAGCGGCGTCGAGATGTTGTAGGGCAGGTTGCCGGCGACGCGCAGATTGTCGCCCAGCTTGGCGAAATCGAACTCGAGCACATCGCCTGCGTGGATCACCAGCCGGTCTGCAGGATATTGCGCGCGCAGCCGCGCAATCAGGTCGCGGTCGATTTCGATGACCTGCAGGCGATTGAGCCGGGCCAGCAGCGGCGCGGTGAGCGCACCGAGGCCGGGGCCGATCTCGACCAGGTTGTCGCCGCGTTGCGGCGCGATTGCGGCAACGATTGCAGCGATCGTGCCGTGGTCGACCAGGAAATTCTGGCCGAAGCGCCTGCGCGGAATGTGTCTTGCGCTGCGGCCTGCGGTCATGCGACCGGCGGCTGCCTGCTGCGCACCGCGAGTTCGGCGGCGAGTTCGATTGCCGCGACCAGGCTGTCAGCCCTGGCCCTGCCGGTGCCGGCAAGTTCCAGCGCGGTGCCATGATCGACCGAGGTGCGGATCACCGGCAGACCCAGCGTGATGTTGATGCCGGTGCCAAAGCTGGCGTACTTGAGCACCGGCAGCCCCTGGTCATGGTACATCGCCAGCACGCAGTCGCATTGTGCGAGCCGTTCCGGCTGGAACAGCGTGTCGGCGGGCAGTGGACCGGTGAGGGCCCAGCCCTCGGCACGCAGGCGCTCAAGCACCGGGATGATGACGTCGATCTCTTCGCGGCCGAGATGCCCTGATTCACCGGCATGCGGATTGAGGCCGGCGACGAGGATGCGTGGCCGCGGAATTGCAAACCGCGTGACGAGGTCGTGATGCAGCACGCGGAGCGTCTGTTCGAGGCTGTCGCGGGTGATCGCCGCGGCCACTTGCTGCAGCGGCAGGTGCGTGGTGGCGAGCGCCACGCGCAGGCCGCCGCCGGTGAGCATCATCACCACATGCGGGGCATGCAGCCGTGCGGCGAGAAACTCGGTATGGCCGGTGAAAGCAATGCCGGCGTCGTTGATGACGCCCTTGTGTACCGGCGCGGTGGCCATCGCGTCGAATTGTCCGTTGCGACAGCCGTCGGCGGCGATTTCCAGCGTGCGCAGCACATAAGCGCTGTTCGCGGAATCGAGGGTGCCCGGCAACGTCGCACGCGCCAGCGGCACATGCAGCACGGAAACGTCGGCGCCCGCGGCGCCATGACACGGGGCGTTGAAGGCCAGCTTCAGGGCGTGCGCACGTTCGCGCAGCAACATTTGGTCGGCGATGACCACTACCCGTGCCGGCAACGGGCGCTGTGCCAGCATCACGCACAGGTCGGGTCCGATGCCGGCGGGCTCGCCCGCAGTGACGGCAATCAGCGGTCGCTTAGAGAATGCAGACACGGGGTCACGGTGTCGATTTAACTGGTTGTTTCCATTATTTTTTTTCGTCGAGCCGCTGTTCGACGTAGGCGCGGTCGCGCAACTGGCGTACCCATTCCTGATAGGCCTCGTCGGTTTTGCGTTCGCGCAGTGCCTGGCGCGCATTCAGGCGCTGGCCTTCGCGCGTCATGTCCTGGCTGCGGCGCTCCAGCACTTCGATCAGGTGCCAGCCGAAAGGACTGCGCACCGGCGGGCTGATTTCGTTGGGCTTGAGCGCATTCATCGCCTGTTCGAATTCGGGGACAGTGTCTCCCGGTGACAGCCAGCCCAGATCGCCGCCGCGCGCCGCGCTGCCATCTTCGGAACGGGCGCGGGCCAGTTCGGCGAAATCCGCCTTGTTGTCGAGGCGTTCCTTCAAGGTCAGCAGCCGGTTGCGGGCTTCGGTTTCCGACACCAGCTCATTGGTCTTGATCAGGATGTGGCGCGCGCGCGTCTGCTGCACCATGATCGGCGCAGAACCGCCGCGGCGCTCATTCAGTTTGAGAATATGGAAGCCGTTGGGACTGCGCAGCAGGTCGCTCAGCTCGCCGGCGCGCAGCGGCTGCAAGGCTTCGAGGAACAGGCCGGGCAGCCGGCTGCTTTCCCGCCAACCGATCAGGCCGCCCTGCAGGGCTTCGGGTGCGTCGGAGAAGGCCGCGGCCACCTGGCGGAAATCCGCGCCGCCCTTGAGTTGCGCCAATGCCTGCTCCGCCCGCGTGCGGCGCGTCTGTAACTGCTCGGGCGAAGCGTTCTCCGGTACGGCAACGAGTATGTGCGATATGTTGAGCTCGTCATTCCGGCCGGACTGTCCCTGCTGGCTCTGGATGAAGTTGTCGATTTCGGATTCGGTGATGACGATTTTCTGCGCGACCTCGCGCTCGCGCAGCCGCGACAGCGTGATTTCACTGCGGATATCTTCGCGAAATTTCTCGAACGGCACACCGTCTTGCTGAAGCGCCGCGCGCAGCTGCGTCAGCGTTATCTTGTTCTGCTCGGCGATCCGCGCCATCGCCTTGTCGAGCTCGGCATCATCGACGCGCAGGCCGATGTCGCGGGCGAACTGCAGCTGCACGCGATCATTGATCAGGCGCTCGATCAGCTGGCGCTCGATGACTTCGCGCGGGGGCGGTGGCGTACCCTGCTGGCGCAACTGGCGGAACGCGAAATCCACCCGTGCCGCCAGTTCGCGCTCGGTGATGACCTCGGTGTTGACGACGGCGACGATGCGGTCGACGGTGACGATCGGGCGCGGTTTGGCCGTCTGGGCGTGTGCGGATGCGCTGGCGAGCAGCAGGCCCGCCGCCAAGGTGCAGGAGATGAGGTAATGCGACAGAACTCGGAGTTGCATGCTGGATCCAGATCTTTCAAACGGTGCAAAAACCGGGCCACACCGGAGCCCGATGGCCGGAGGCTAGAATATTCCCGGTACATTGTATTCGACAGGCCCGGTGGCACGGGGGTCGAATTGTTTGTAGCCGGCGATGCTCCGCTGCAACACCCCCAGCGGGCTGTTGCCGATCCGCGATACCCCGTGCAGCTCCAGCTGGATGAAGACCGAATTGCTGGTGTCGCTGGTGGTTGTCGCAAAACGATGCGCGGCGATACGCAATGCCCAGCAGCGGTCGTTGTATTCGACGCCGGCGAGCGCTTCCAGCGTGCGGTTGTCGAGTAGCGAGAAGTTCCAGCGCCCGACCGCAGTCCAGCGCCCGTCGATAGGCCACTGCGTCGATACATCGGTCTGGCGTACCGAGTTGACGGTTTCGCGGTATGCCAGGTTCAGCACTTTGCCCTGCTGCGGCTGGTAGCGGCCGGAGACGTTGAATTTCTGCGTTTGTTTGAGATCCGTGTTGTATTGCCAGCCGAGATCGGTCGCCCAGTTCCTGGCAATATTTCCGCCGAACGCGACCAGCAGATCCGAGGAGTTGCTGTCGCTGGCGCGCGGCGGCACGCCGGGCACAGTGACGCGTTGCGACTGGAAGTAATAGCGTTGCGCGATGGCGGCGCGAAACCGCTCGATGCCGGTGCCCGCCTCGATGAACCGCGAACTGGCGCCGAGGGTGAGCTGGTTGGCGTCGTTGATACGATCCTGGCCGCTGAACTGGTTTTCCGTGAATATTGTCGCGAAGTTGATGTCCTGCAGGGCGCTGTCGAAATTCGGCAGCTGGCTCTGGTCCTTGTATGGAATGTAGACGTAATAGGCCTTGGGTTCCAGCGTCTGGATGAACGGCAGGCCGCGGGCACTCGTATCGCGTTCGAATATCACGCCGGTCTCCGCGCTGACGATCGGCAGCGTGCGCGTCGTGTCCTGCAGGCCGGCGGTATTGTTGCTGCCCATCGCGTAACTCGTTACGTGCACGCCGATTTTGGGCGTCACAAAGGCGTAGGCATTCTGCAGCGGCGCCGACAAACTCGGATAAGCTACGGCGCGCCGGCCGTTGATCAGCGACGGATGATCGAACGACACAAAGCTGCCCAGCAGGTCGAAATCTCCCCAGCGCGCGCCCAGCTGCTGCGCCGACAGCGTGAGTTGTGGCTGGCGGTTGTAAGGCGGCGTCAGCAGCACCTGCGGATCCGACTGCAGCGTCTGCCAGCGCTGGACGAAAGCGGAGAAATTGTAGGTGCCGGCATCGCCCCAGGTGCCGCCGCGGGACAGCGTGGCGTCATTGGACAGGTTCACCTGCGAAGTCGCTGCGACCAGCGTCGACAGGTCGGTGAAGTACTTGCCGTCGGAGACACGATTGAGGTTGACCGAGCCGTTCCAGGCTGTGCCCAGGGTTTGCTGGTGCTTGGTGAACAGGCCCCAGCGGTCGCGGCCGTTCTGCTGGTCGTTGGACAGCACTTCCGCACGCGCCTCGCCGCGCCAGCTCGGATTCAGGTAACGGAACTCGCCACCGAGCTGCAGGCCGCGCTTGGTCATATAGCGGGGATACAGGGTCGCGTCCATTTCCGGCGCGATGTTCCAGTAGTAGGGCACCGTCAACTCGAAGCCCGTCGTATTGGAAGTGCGGTAACTCGGCGTCAGGATCCCGGACTTGCGCTCCTGGTGCAGCGAGAACGACAGATAGGGCGAGTAGAAAATGGGCTGGTCGAAAAACACGATGCTTGCGTCATGGGCCACCCCGACGTCGCGATTGCGATCGATGTCGAGCTGTTTTGCGCGCAGGAACCAGGCATCGTTGCCCGGCTCACAGGTGGTGTAGCTGGCGCTCTCGATGCGATATTTGCCCGGCCCGTCAAACAGCAGGCGCTCCGCTGTGCCGCGGCCTTCGGTTTGAGCAAATCGCGCACCGGTGACCGCACCGGCCGGTGCGGTCACCGGCGCGCTTGTCGCCGGGACGCTCATCAGCATGTAGCGCGGCTGCTCCATCCAGCCGCGATCAGTGGCCATCTCATAGCGCAGCGCCTCGCCCTCGAGGATCTCCCGCTCCTGTTCGAGGCGGACGTGGCCCTTTGCGGTGAGGACTTCCGTCCCCGTGTCGTGGTGCATCCAGTCCGCCTGGAAAGACTGACTACCCTTGCGCAGCTGCGCATTGCCGGAGGCTTCAATTTCCCGGTCCTGGGTACCCTGGATGCGGTCAGCCTCGATAAACAGCGGTACAGCATCGGCATTTTCCAGCGGGGTCTGCGGCGCGCCGGGCTGCGGTTTGACCTTCAATCCCTCATCGGCTGCGGCGAGCAACGGCAGGGCGCACAGAACGGCGAGTGCAATTCGGGATTTTCGGGAAAAGGGCATCGGGGAAGGCGTCAGGGGAGGTGTTAAAATCTCACAATTCACTGCCTGAAGCAACGCTTGAAACCAATCTCAGCGGCCGGGCGCGACCAGCGCCTCGAAACGCTCCGCGCGTGGCTCGCCGGCCCGCTGGCCGGAGCCGCATTCACGCTCGCGCCGGCTTCTGCCGATGCGAGTTTTCGGCGCTATTTCCGCATTACGCTTGCTTCAGGTACGCGGATCGCAATGGATGCGCCACCGGAGCGTGAAGACTGCGGCCCGTTTGTGCGCGTGGCGCAATTAATGCGTGATGCCGGAGTGCATGTGCCGGAAGTGCTGGCCGCTGATCTTGATCGCGGGTTCCTGCTGTTGTCGGATCTTGGCAGCACGACTTATCTGCAGGCGCTGACGCCGGGGAATGCCGACGCGCTGTTCGGCGATGCCATTGCGGCGCTGGTAACCTGGCAGCGCGCCAGCCGGCCGGATGTCCTGCCGACGTATGATCGCGCGCTGCTGCAACGGGAGATGGAGCTGTTCCCCGAGTGGTATATCGGACGCCATCTCGGACTCGTACTGTCGGCGGCGCAACGCGCGACGCTTCTCCGGATCAACGGGCTGCTTGCCGACAGCGCGCTGGCGCAGCCGGCGGCATTCGTGCACCGCGATTACATGCCGCGCAACCTGATGGTGTCCGCACCGAACCCCGGTGTGCTGGATTTCCAGGACGCGGTGTATGGTCCGATTACGTACGACGTGGCGTCGTTGTTTCGCGATGCCTTCGTCAGCTGGCCGGAGGAACGCATCATTGACTGGGCCGTCCGTTACTGGGAACACGCCAGACGTGCGCAGTTGCCGGTCGATGCCGACTTCGGCGCGTTCTACCGCGCGCTGGAATGGATGGGCCTGCAGCGCCACCTGAAGGTGCTGGGCATCTTCGCGCGCATCCAGTACCGTGACGGCAAGTCCGGTTATCTGGAGGACACGCCGCGCTTCCTTGGCTATGTGCGCGCGGTGTGTGGACGCTACGCGGCGCTTGCCCCGTTGGCCCGCCTGCTCGACGAACTCGAGCAGTGTCGCCCGCAGGCAGGCCATACGCTCTGAGGGCGGCGCTGCAATGAAGGCAATGATTCTGGCGGCGGGGCGCGGTGAGCGCATGCGCCCGCTGACCGATCACACACCCAAGTCACTGCTGCGCGTAGGCGACAGGCCACTGATTTCATTGACAATCAACGCGCTGCGGCAAGCGGGCGTGCGCGATGTGGTGATCAATCTGGCGCATCTGGGCGAACAGATCGCGGGCGCGCTCGGCGATGGTTCAGCGCTGGGCGTAAGCATCGCCTATTCGCGCGAGACCGCCGCGCTTGAAACGGGCGGGGGTATCGCGCACGCCTTGCCGCTGCTCGGCACGGCGCCGTTTATTGCCGTGAACGGCGATGTCTACAGCGATTACGACTTTTCGGCGCTGACGGCTGCGGCGCAGGGTTTGCATGTACATGGTCCGCTGGCGCATCTGGTGATGGTAGCGAATCCGCCGCATCATCCCGGCGGCGATTTTGGCCTCGCCGCGGGACGACTTACCGCCGGTCCCGGTCCGCGTTACACGTTCAGCGGCATCGGCGCCTATCATCCGGCACTGTTTGCGGGCATTGCGGCGGGCGCCAAGGTGCGGCTTGCCGATCTGTTGTATGCGGGCATTGCATGCGGGCAGGTGACGGGCGAGCTGTACTGCGGACGCTGGCACGACGTGGGAACGCCGGAGCGGCTCGCCGAACTCGATCGCGCACTGCGCGATGCCCGCTGAGGCCATGATGCGCGAACTCGATCCTGCACAGGTCCGTGCTGCACTGGCGCTGGATCCGGAGTGGAGCGCCGCGCTGCAGGCGCAGTGGTGCGAGTTGATCGAGATCGCGGTGTGGGGGGACCTCAGCACGGTGCGCCTGGGCACGGCGCCGCGACTGCGCAAGCGGCTGCTCGAACTCGGCGAGCGGCTGAAAAGCCTGACGGCGAGCCGCGCCTGGATACCGCATCCGCGGGAACAGCTGAAAAGTGCGCTGGCCGCGGCGCTGGGGGCGCGTGAAACACTGACGGCAGTGGCGGGCGCGTTGCCGGAACTCGCGCCCGGCCCCGATGCCGCACGGCTGGCAGCCAGCCATCAGGCATTGTGCGCACTGCTCGAGCGCAATCTCCCGGCGTACGAAAACGCCTGGGCGCATCTGCTCGACACACAGCTTGACGACTGACCCCGCGGCTATAATCGCCCCATCATGAAAATGTCTCCTGATACCGGCTTTGCCGCTCACGCCAGCCGGCGCGCCCGCCTTGCCGGCCGGCTCGGCAACGCGGTTGCCATCGTGCCGACTGCACCCGAGCGCATCCGCAACCGCGATGCGCATTATCCGTATCGCTACGACAGCTATTTCTATTACCTGACGGGTTTTCGCGAACCTGAGGCCGTGCTGGTGCTGACCGGCGGGGAGCGGCCGCAGAGCATCCTGTTCTGCCGGGAAAAAAATGCCGAACGCGAAATCTGGGACGGCTTCCGCTTCGGACCCGCGGCGGCGCGCGAGGCCTTCGGCTTCGATGCGGCGTACTGTATCGATGAACTGGATGCGCGCATGCCCGATCTGCTGGCCGACCGGCCAGCGGTGCAGGTGCATCTGGGTGCCGATGCGGCATGGGACGCAAGGGTGCTGGGCTGGATCAATGTTGTGCGCAGCCGTGCCCGCAGCGGCGTTGCCGCACCGACCGACATCCACGACCTGCATGCGGTCGTCGACGAAATGCGCCTGCTCAAGGACGATCAGGAGCTGGCGCTGATGCGCCGCGCCGGCGCAATCTCCGGCGCCGCCCACCGGCTGGCCATGCAGGCGACGCGACCGGGCGTTGCCGAATACGAAATCGAGGCCGTACTGCAGCACGAGTTTCGCCGCCAGGGTGCGCAGGCGCCGGCGTACACGCCGATCGTGGCCGGTGGCGCCAATGCGTGTGTGCTGCACTATGTCGAGAACAGCGGCATGCTCGCCGACGGCGATCTGTTGCTGATCGATGCCGGTTGCGAACTGGACGGCTACGCCTCCGACATCACGCGCACCTTCCCGGTGAACGGCCGGTTCAGCGGGCCGCAACGTGCGGTGTATGAACTGGTGCTCGCTGCCCAGGCTGCTGCCATTGCTGCGGTCAAGCCGGGCGCTCACTGGAACGCGCCGCATGATGCGGCGGTTGCGGTCTTGGCACGGGGTTTCATCGATCTGCGGCTGCTGACCGGCACCCTCGACAGCGTGCTCGAGCAGGAAACCTACAAGCAGTTCTACATGCACCGCACCGGTCACTGGCTGGGGTTGGACGTGCACGATGCCGGCGAATACAAGTTGCAGGGTGCCTGGCGCGAATTGCAGCCCGGGATGGTGCTCACCGTCGAGCCCGGCTGTTATATCCGGCCGGGGCCGGGTGTGCCGGAGGCGTTTGCCCGCATCGGCGTGCGCATCGAGGATGACGCGCTGGTGACCGCTGCGGGCTGCGAGATTCTCAGCGCCGACGCGCCGAAAAGTGTCACCGATATTGAGGCGCTGATGCGCCGGGGCCATGCCTGAATCCGCGGACATTGCCATCGTCGGCGGCGGTCCGGTGGGCAGCGCGTTGGCGCTGGCGCTGCGTGACAGCGGACTGCGGATCGTACTGCTCGAAGCGCGCGCGGCAGGCACCGGCGATGCGCGGCCGCTGGCGCTGTCCTACGGCAGTCGGCTGATCCTCGAGCGTCTCGGCGTGTGGGCGGCTCTGGCACCGACGGCAACGCCGATCCGCACCATACACGTCTCGCAGCGCGGCGGTTTCGGTCGCGTCAGCCTTGCCGCCGCCGAAGCCGGATTCCCGGAACTCGGCTATGTCGTCGACTACGGCAGTCTGGCGCAGGCGCTGGCACAGGCAGCGGCAGCCACCACTCTGCAATGCCGCACCGGTGCCCGGGTCAGCGCATGGCATGGCGGTGATCCGGCGCGGGTCGACTACGAGTGGTCCGGCGAGCCGCACACGCTGGATGCCGCGCTGGTCGCGGTTGCCGACGGTGGCGCCGCCGACAACGCGCCCGGGATCGAATCGGTCGACTATCATCAGTGCGCGGTGACGGCGCACGTGGTGAGTGAGCACCCGCATAACAACATTGCCTATGAGCGGTTCACCCCGCAGGGACCGCTCGCGCTGCTGCCCGATGGCGATGCCTGGGCACTGGTCTGGACCACGACGCCGGAGCGTGCCGCGCAACTGTGTGCCGCTGATCCGGCGACGTTTCTGCTGGAGTTGCGCGGAGAGTTCGGTGGCCGTGCTGGCGCCTTCACCGAAGTCACTGGTCGTGCCAGCTATCCGCTGCGTCGTCGTCGTGCGTCCCCTGCCGCTGACCGCATCGTGTTGATCGGCAATGCCGCGCAGACACTGCATCCGGTGGCAGGTCAGGGTTTCAATCTTGGTTTGCGCGATGTCTGGGAACTCGGCGAGCACATCATGCTTCGGCGCGGGGCCGCGCTCGGCTCGCGCGCATGGCTCGACGGTTATCTGGCGCGCCGCAAGGTGGATCGCCGCGGCGGCATCGGCTTTACCCACGCGCTGGTGCAGTTGTTTTCAAACGATCTGCTGCCGCTGCGGCTGGCCCGCGGCACGGGCCTTGCTTTGCTCGGCTGTCTGCCGCCGCTGAAAAATTTCCTGATTCGACGCATGACCTTCGGCGCGCGCGGTTGAGCGCGACCCGCTGAACCATTGCCCGGTCGCGGTTTGCCGTGCAATCTGCACGTGGTGTTAGAGCATTGCGCGGTAAGCGTGTTGATCCTAAGTCTTTTTGCAGCTTGCGCACGGCATTGGCGGATGCGCGTTATGTGCATGCGTTGTGCAAACACGACGGGTGCTCAAAAATGAGGCACATTTTCCTTTGCACACCGGGCGAGTGTGATTACAATGGCGCCCTTTCCCCTTTCACTCATAGAAGAACAAGTCCGGTGCGCATCGGCCCTTATCAATTAAAGAACAATCTTATTGTGGCGCCGATGGCGGGCGTGACCGATCGTCCGTTCCGCCAGTTGTGCAAGACCATGGGCGCCGGCATGGCCGTTTCGGAAATGGTGGCCAGCAATTCGCTGCTGTGGGGCTCCGCGAAAACGAAGCGGCGCGCCAATCACGACGGCGAAGTCGATCCGATTTCGGTGCAGATCGCGGGTGCGGATCCGCGGATGCTCGCCGATGCCGCGCGTTACAACGTCGACCAGGGCGCGCAGATCATCGACATCAATATGGGCTGCCCGGCGAAGAAGGTCTGCAACGTGATGGCGGGTTCGGCGCTGCTGAAGGACGAACCGCTGGTGGCGCGCATCCTCGACGCCGTGGTTGGCGCGGTTGATGTGCCGGTGACGCTGAAGATCCGCACCGGCTGGGACCGTGACCATCGCAACGCGCGCATGGTGGCGCGTATCGCCGAGAGCGCCGGCATCCGGGCGCTGGCGATTCACGGCCGCACGCGGGCCTGCGGCTACACCGGGGAAGCCGAGTACGACACCATTGCCGCGGTCAAGGCCGAGATCGGCATTCCGGTGATCGCCAATGGCGACATCACCTCGCCGGAGCGCGTCAAGCACGTACTCGAATACACCAAGGCCGATGCCGTGATGATCGGCCGCGCGGCGCAGGGCCGGCCGTGGATGTTCCGCGAGATCACCTATTTTCTCGAAACAGGCCGTCATCTGCCGCCACCGGCAGTCGGTGAAATCCACCGTGTGCTGGTGGCACACCTGCACGACCTCTACGGGTTCTACGGCGAGCATACCGGCGTGCGCGTCGCGCGCAAGCACATCTCCTGGTACACCAAGGGCCTTGCCGGTTCGGCGGCATTCCGCCACGCGATGAACCAGTTGCAGACTTGTGCAGAGCAGATTGCGGCAGTCAACGAATTTTTTGCCGAACTTTCGGGTCTGGGCGAACGCCTGACTTATGTGGAGGAACTTGCAGCATGATGAATGAGACTGAAATGGCCCGTGTCGTGCGCCGCGCGATCGACGGCTACTTTCGCGACCTCGACGGGGAAAAGGCCTGCGGTGTCTACGACATGGTCATCGGCAGCGTGGAGAAGCCGCTGCTGGAATCCGTTTTGCACAAGGTTCGCGGCAACCAGTCGCATGCCGCAGCCATGCTGGGCATCAACCGCAATACACTGCGCAAGAAAATCAAGACCTACAACATCAAATTCTGACGGAGCGGGCAGATGATTCGTCGATGACGGGTTATGCCGCGATTACCGCCCTGCAGCCATGCCGACCATCAAACAAGCGCTGATCAGTGTCTCCGACAAGGCCGGCGTCGTCGAATTTGCCCGCGGACTTGCCGGCTTCGGTGTCGCCCTGCTGTCGACCGGCGGTACCGCGAAACTGCTGCGCGATGCCGGACTGAAGGTCACGGAAGTCGCGGAGTACACCGGATTTCCGGAGATGCTCGACGGCCGTGTCAAGACGCTGCATCCGCGCATCCATGCCGGATTGCTGGCCCGGCGTGACGTGCCGGAACACGTTGCAGCGATGCAGCAGGCGGGATTTGCCGGCATCGACCTCGTCGTCGTCAACCTGTATCCGTTCACGGAGACCATTGCCAGGCTCGGCTGTACATTGCCTGAAGCCATCGAGAATATCGACATCGGCGGCCCGGCGATGGTGCGCAGCGCGGCAAAGAACTACGCGCACGTGGCGGTGGTCACCGACCCGGGCGATTACGCCGGGCTGCTGAACGAGATGGACTCGACCAGCGGTGCGCTGGGAGCCGATACCCGCTTCCGGCTCGCCTGCAAGGCGTTCTCGCACACGGCGGCGTACGACGGCGCGATCAGCAATTACCTGACGGCCCTGCAGCCCGACGGCAGAGCGGCGCTGTTCCCGGCGCGGCTCAACCTGCAGCTCGACTGCGTGCAGACGCTGCGCTATGGTGAAAACCCGCACCAGCACGCGGCTTTCTACCGCGATCTCGCGCCTGCTCCGGGCAGCCTCGCGGCATACCGGCAACGGCAGGGCAAGGAGCTCTCGTACAACAATATTGCCGACGCGGATGCCGCATGGGAATGCGTCAAGACCCTCGATGTGCCGGCCTGCGTGATCGTCAAACATGCCAATCCCTGTGGTGTCGCGATCGGCGCGGATGTGGCGGCGGCTTATGACAAGGCATTTGCCACCGATCCGACATCTGCCTTCGGCGGCATCATCGCCGTCAACCGTCCGCTGGATGCGGCAGCGGCACAAGCCATTTCGCGGCAGTTCGTTGAAGTGATCATTGCACCGCAAGTGCTGCCTGATGCGCTGACGGTGTTCGCAGCGAAAGCCAATATCCGCGTGCTCGAAGTACCGCTGGCGGAAGGGGCCAACCGCTTCGACCTGAAACGGGTCGGTGGCGGTGTGCTGGTGCAGACGCCGGACGGCATCAATGTCAGTGCGGCGCAGCTGAAGCCGGTCACCAGGCGCCAACCGACCGACGCGCAGCTGGCAGACCTACTCTTTGCCTGGCGCGTCGCCAAATTCGTCAAGTCCAATGCCATCGTGTTCTGCGGCAACGGCCGGACGCTGGGTGTCGGTGCCGGGCAGATGAGCCGCGTCGATTCAGCGCGCATCGCCTCGATCAAAGCCGCCAATGCCGGGCTCACGCTGGCGGGATCGGTAGTCGCTTCCGATGCATTTTTTCCATTCCGCGACGGTGTCGATGTGGTCGCGGCAGCCGGCGCGACGGCGATCATCCAGCCCGGCGGCAGTCTGCGCGACGAGGAAGTCATTGCTGCGGCCGACGAACACGGCATCGCGATGGTATTCACCGGGTTCCGCCATTTCCGCCACTAATGCAATGAAGGGCGCCGCGTGATGAGTGCCGGGGCAAATCGCAGTACTGCCGGTCGTCCTACGGGGTTCCCGCTTGGCGTTCACCGTTTACTTCGCACCCCCTTACCTACCTCCCAATGAAAATTCTGGTCATCGGCGGCGGTGGTCGCGAACACGCGCTGGCGTGGAAGCTCGCGCAATCGCCGCGTGTGTCGAGGGTGTATGTCGCGCCGGGCAATGCCGGCACGGCGCGCGAAGACGGCGTGCACAACGTAACGCTCGACGGTAACCAACAAGTTATTGATTTTATTGATAAAAATGATATTGCGCTGACAGTGGTCGGACCCGAAGCGCCACTCGCCGCAGGTCTCGTCGACGCGGTCCGCGCTGCCGGTCAGCGCATATTCGGTCCGACCCAGAAAGCCGCGCAGCTCGAAAGTTCGAAGGATTTCGCGAAAAACTTCATGGTGCGCCATCGCATACCGACAGCCGCGCATGCGACGTTCACCGATGCCGCTGCGGCGCATGCCTATATCGACCGCGAGGGTGTGCCGATCGTCGTCAAGGCCGACGGCCTTGCCGCAGGCAAGGGCGTGGTGGTCGCCGTGAATGCCGATGAAGCCCACACCGCGGTCGACATGATGCTGGTCGGCAACAAAATGGGCAGCGCCGGCTCGCGCGTGGTCATCGAGGAATTTCTGGAGGGCGAGGAAGCGAGTTTCATTGTGCTCGCCGACGGCCGCAACGCGCTGGCGTTGGCGAGCAGCCAGGATCACAAGCGGCTGCAGGATGATGACCGCGGCCCGAACACCGGTGGCATGGGCGCTTATTCGCCGGCACCGGTGGTGACGCCGGCAATCCATGCGCGGGTGATGCGGGAAGTGATCCAGCCGACCCTCAATGGCATGGCTGCAGAGGGCATACCCTATACCGGTTTTCTCTATGCGGGTCTGATGATCGGTCGCAGCGGCCAACTCAAGGTGCTGGAGTTCAATTGCCGCATGGGTGACCCCGAGACGCAACCGATCATGATGCGGCTCAAAAGTGATCTGGTGGCATTGTTGGAGGCGGCGATCGACGGCACGCTCGCCGGCGTGCAGGCGGAATGGGATCCGCGTGTCGCGCTGGGCGTGGTGCTGGCCGCGGCGAATTATCCCGAAGACCCGCGCAAGGGCGACTTGGTCCGCGGGCTGCCGGCGCCGGCGGAGGATTGCCATGTGTTTCACGCCGGCACGGCGCTCGCGGGCAATGACGTGGTCACCAGCGGCGGTCGCGTGCTGTGTGTGACCGCGCTGGGCCACAATACCCGCACCGCGCAGCGGCGGGCCTATGAGATCGTCGATCTGATTCACTTCGACGGCATGCAGTGCCGCCGCGACATCGGGCATCGCGCGATTGCGCCCGTGCGCAAATAGCGTCGGGTGCGACGCCGCAGGTTTGCTGCAGCAACCGCTTCGAGCCCCGTGATGAATATAAGTGCAGTAAAAACCTATCTGACCGGCCTGCAGGAGCGCATCGTCGCACGGCTCGAAGCGCTCGATGGCGGCGCATTTTTGCACGATGCCTGGCAGCGGCCGCGGGGCGGCGGCGGCATTACCCGATTGATCGAAGGTGGCGCACTGTTCGAGCGCGGCGGCGTCGGCTATTCCCATGTGTTCGGCGACAACCTGCCGCCATCGGCGTCTGCGGCGCGCCCCGAACTCGCCGGACGCTCATTCCAGGCGATGGGCGTGTCACTGGTGCTGCATCCGCGCAATCCCTATGTGCCGACGGTGCACATGAACGTGCGCTGTTTCGTTGCCGAGAAGGCCGGCGCGGAACCGGTGTGGTGGTTCGGCGGCGGCATGGACCTGACGCCTTATTACGGTTTCGTGGAAGACGCCGCACATTTCCATCGCAGCTGCCGCGATGCGCTGCTGCCGTTCGGCGCCGACTATCACCCGCGGTTCAAGGCGTGGTGCGACCGTTATTTTTACCTGAAGCACCGCGCGGAGCCTCGCGGTGTCGGTGGAATTTTTTACGACGATCTCGGGGCGCCGGATTTCGACACCTGCTTCGGTCTGACGCGCAGCGTCGGCGACCATTTCCTGCCCGCGTACGCGCCGATCGCCGAACGCCGGCGCGACCTGCCCTACGGCGAACGGGAGCGCGATTTTCAGGCCTACCGCCGCGGTCGTTACGTCGAATTCAACCTGGTCTATGACCGGGGCACGCTGTTCGGCCTGCAGTCCGGCGGGCGCACCGAATCCATCCTGATGTCGCTGCCCCCCGTCGTGCACTGGCGTTACAACTGGCAGCCGTCACCTGACACGCCGGAAGCGCAACTCTACAGCGATTTCCTCGTTGCCAAAGACTGGGTTTGAGCAAGGCGTGGCGCGGCGTCAGCTGCCGCCGAGCCAGGATTTGATCGAGTGGATCCGCTCGCGCAACTGGCCGAGGACCGATACATCCGCGGCGCGTGCGGCGATCACCTGGTGCTGCTTCAGCAATTTCGGTGTCTTGCGGAACGACTGGTAGCGCGCCAGTGCAGCGTGAATGTGTTGCTGCAACAGTTTCAGATTCAGCGGCTTGCTGAGGAAACGGAATACCTGGGCCTGGTTGATCAGGTCGATGACCAGTTCCGAGTCCGACGCCTCCGTCATGACGATCGCGAGGATTTCGG
>RPOR01000031.1 GCA_003820645.1 Betaproteobacteria bacterium | reverse complement strand
TCACCGCTCACCGCTCACCGCTCACCGCTCACCGCTCACCGCTCACCGCTCACCGCTCACCGCTCACCGCTCACCCCATGACCGCCATGACCCCCCAGGAAATCGTCCACGAACTCGACAAGCATATCGTCGGCCAGAATGATGCCAAGCGTGCAGTGGCGATTGCACTGCGGAACCGCTGGCGCCGGCAACAGGTTCCGGATCCGTTGCGGCAGGAAATCACGCCGAAGAACATTCTGATGATCGGCCCGACCGGCGTGGGCAAGACCGAGATTGCGCGGCGGCTGGCGCGGCTTGCCCAAGCGCCTTTCGTCAAGGTCGAGGCAACCAAATTTACCGAAGTCGGTTACGTCGGTCGCGACGTCGACACCATCATCCGCGACCTGGTCGATGTGGCAATCAAGGAGGCGCGCGTCGAGGCCGTGCGACGGGTCAAGCATCAGGCACAGGATTCGGCCGAGGAGCGCGTGCTCGATGCGCTGCTGACGCCGGCGCGCGATGGTGCGCCGGACACGGCATCGGCAACGCGACAGAAATTCCGCAAAATGCTGCGCGAGGGTGAGCTCGATGACCGCGAAATCGAGATCGAGGTCGCCGCTGCGCCGGCAGCAATGGAAATCCTCACGCCGCCGGGCATGGAGGATCTGTCGTCACAATTGCAGGGCATGTTCCAGAACCTCGGCGGCGCGCGGCGCAAGCTGCGCAAGCTGAGAATAGGCGAGGCGATGAAACTGCTGGTCGACGAAGAGGCGGCGAAACGGGTCAACGACGAGGAACTGAAGATTGCCGCGGTCGCCAATGTCGAGCAGAACGGCATTGTTTTCATCGACGAGATCGACAAGGTGGCGACGCGATCTGAAATGTCGGGCGCCGACGTATCGCGCCAGGGCGTGCAGCGTGACCTGCTGCCGCTGGTCGAAGGCACGACCGTTACCACCAAGTACGGGATGATCAAGACCGATCACATCCTGTTTATCGCCAGCGGCGCGTTTCATTTGTCGAAACCTTCGGACCTGATTCCCGAATTGCAGGGCCGGTTGCCGATCCGTGTCGAACTGAAGAGCCTGACGGTCGATGACTTCGAGCGCATTCTGACCAGCACCGATGCCTGCCTGACGCGGCAGTACGAGGCGCTGCTGAAAACCGAGGACGTCGAACTGTCGTTTCGGCCTGATGCAGTGAAGCGGCTGGCCGAGATCGCATGGCAGGTCAACGAACGCACCGAGAATATCGGCGCGCGGCGGCTGCATACGGTGATGGAGCGCCTGCTCGAAGAAATTTCATTCGACGCCGGCCGCCACAAGGAGACCGTGACCATTGACGCGGCGTATGTCGATGCGCGGCTGAAGGATCTGGCGCAAAGCGAGGATCTGGCGCGTTATGTGCTGTAGGCGGCTGGGCATTTCCGATCGCGTTTGACCGTGCTCGCCGACGGCACGTAACATCCCGCTCCATGGGATTGTTTGTCCACCGCCGATGCATTGCAGGAAGCGCCTTGCTGGTGCTGTTGTGTGCGCTCGCCGCTCCGGCCCTGGCCGTGGCGCGGCAGGCAGCGGATCCGACGGCGTTCGCGACCATTTGTCGCGTCGATACCGCGCGCCCCACCGATCCCGCAACGCCGGGATCGCCCCTGACCGGAGCCGATTCTGCGCACTGCATCCTGTGTCTGGGCACGGTGTCGCCACCGCCCGCGACGGGCAGTGCACCCGTCGTCGTCGCTGCAGTTCCGGAATTTGCGCTCCCTGTTGATCGCAGCCTGTCCGCGCTACGCGATCCTGCAGCGCTCCAGCCGCAGAACCCGCGCGCACCGCCGCGCGGCTGATTCCGCAGTCGTTTTCCGTTTCGCACGGGCTTCCCTGCGCCGTGCGCGTGCACGCCGCTGCCGCACGACGCGGCGGAATTATTTAATCAATTGTTTTTAAAGGATTTTTATGCAAAACCTGGATATCGGCATGAAGTCGCTCGCGGTCATCGGTCTGACCCTGCTGTGCAGCCTGCCGGCCTACGCGCAGCAGGTGAGCGTCAAGGACGCCTGGATCCGCGGCACGGTGCAGGGCCAGAGCGCGACCGGTGCGTTCATGGAACTCACGGGCCAATCGAACGCGCGCCTCGTCGGCGCGGCGAGTCCGGTGGCAAAGACGGTCGAGGTGCACAACATGAAAATCGAAAACGGTGTCATGAAAATGTTTCCGGTGGAAGGAATCGACCTCCCGGCCGGCAAACCCGTGAAACTCGCGCCCGGCGGTTATCACGTGATGCTGATGGGGCTGCAGCAGCCGCTGCATGCCGGCGACAAGGTGCCGCTTAAATTGACATTCGAACTTGCCAACAGGAAGCGCGAAACGCTGGATCTCTCGGTCGAGGTGCGGGATCTGAAGGGCCAGCCCGCAAAGGCCCACAGCCACTGAGGCCAGCCAGCGGGTCTAGCGGGCGATGACCAGCGGTTTCATGCCCAGGGTCTCGCTGGCGCGTTCGGCAGCTTCGCGCGCTGCGGCATCGTCTGCGTAGGGCCCCGCCTGTACCCGGAACATGCCGTCGTTCTGATGGATGCGCAGATTTGCTGCGAGCCAGGCCGCCTGGGTTTGCAGCCGGGCGAGATAACTCTCGGCGTTTTCCCTGACGCCGAACGCGCCGAACTGCAGATAACTGCCGCCGGGTACTGCAGGCGCTCCGGCGGAAGCCGCGGTCGTTGCCGGTGGCGAGGGCGGCAGCGGTACCGCGACCACCAGCGCAGTTTCGGCGACGACCGATGCTGCCGTTGCCGCGGGAGTCGAGGCGGGCGCCGCAGGCGCGACAGCGACCGGCGGCTCCGGCGGCGTCATGCCTGGAACAATGCTTTCGATTTCGACCATGCCGCTGCCGGCGCCGATGATGCCGAGCTTGTGCGCTGCGGTGTACGACAGATCGATCAACCGGCTGTCGATGAACGGGCCCCGGTCGTTGACCCGCACGACCACCGATTTGCCATTGGCAAGGTTCGTTACCCGCACATAGCTGGGGATCGGCAATATGGTATGGGCTGCGGTCATGGCGTACATGTCATAGGGTTCGCCCGAGGACGTCTGCTTGCCGTGATAACGGCGGCCGTACCAGGTGGCGACGCCGCGCGCCCGGTACGGTGTCAGCCGGGTCATCGGCGTATAGCTGCGCCCCATCACCACATAGGGCTTCATCGTGCCGCGGTACAGCGGTTCCGCCTTCGGCACGGCGTCGGGTATGGCGTCCAGATTGGCGGGGGCGCTGGCACCGGGGCCGTCGTCGAGGTAATAGCCACCGCCCTGGGTTGGCGTGCCGGCACTGCCGCCGCGTTTTGGCGCGCCGCCGCAGGCGGCAAGCGCGGCCGCAAGCAGCACGACCAGGGGCCAGCGATGGGCGCTGAACGCTGAGCGATCAGCGACAACCGAACGTACTCGCTGCTCACCCGTCATTTGTCACCCCTTCCGGCCCGTCATGTCTGCACCAGTTTCTTGTGCGTGTTGATGCTCATCAGGATACCGAAACCGAGACAAATCGAAACCAGCGAAGTTCCGCCATAGCTGATCAGCGGCAGCGGTACGCCCACCACGGGCAGGATGCCGGCAACCATGCCCATGTTGACGAAGGCATAGGTAAAGAATGTCAGCGTGATGGCGCCGGCCAGCAGTCGCGCAAACAGCGTGGGGGCGTTCGCGGTGATGATCATCGCGCGCGCAATCAGGAACAGGAACAGCATCAGCAGCACCGCGTTGCCGAGCAGGCCAAACTCTTCGGCGTACACGGCAAAGACAAAATCCGTAGTGCGCTCCGGGATGAAATCGAGATGGGTCTGCGTGCCGTTCATCCAGCCCTTGCCGAGGAGGCCTCCCGAGCCCACGGCGATCGTCGATTGTATTGTGTGATACCCGGTACCCAGCGGATCCCCGGTCGGGTCGAGCAGCGTCAGGATGCGCTGGCGCTGGTAATCATGCAGCGCAGACCACAGGAAAGGCAGGCTGCCCAGTCCCACCACCGCCAGCGTCGCGATCACCCGCCACGACAGGCCGGCGAGAAAAATCACATAGCAGCCGCTGGCCGTAATCAGTAGCGCGGTGCCGAGGTCGGGCTGGCGCGCGATCAATGCCACCGGAAAAGCCAGCATCAGGGCTGCCAGCACATAGTTGCGCAGTTTCAGCGAGGCCTCGTTGCGGTTGAAATACCAGGCCAGCATCAGCGGCACGGCGATTTTCATCAGCTCCGAGGGCTGGATGCGGGTGACACCGATGTGGAGCCAGCGCCGCGCGCCGTTGGCAATCTCACCGAACAGCGCCACGCCGATCAGCAGACTGCAGCCAAGCACGAACAGCGGCAGGGCGAGCCGCATCAGGTAGTGCGGCGGGATATTGGCGAACACCCACATCACACCCAGCGCGACCAGCATGTTCATCAGCTGGCCGGACACCCGCATGTAGCTGCCATTGGAGGCGCTGAGCAGCACCAGCAGGCCGGTGAACATCAGCAGCAGGACCGCGGACAGCAGTATGCCGTCGATGTGCATGGTCAGGAATCGCCACAGGCGGCGCAGCACCGGCGGCATCAGTCGTCTCCCGCCGGTTGCTTGGGCAGCTTGCCGAGCAGGTGGTAGTCAATGACCTGGCGTGCGATCGGCGCCGCAGCGCGGGCGCCGAACCCGGAATTCTCGGCGATTACCGCCAGTGCAATCGTTGGTTTGTCAGCGGGTGCATAGGCAATAAACAGGGCGTGATCACGATGCTGTTCGGCGACCCGGCTTTCCACATATTTTTCCCCCTGCTTGATGGCGATTACCTGCGCCGTACCGGTCTTGCCGGCGCTGACATAGGGGGTATCGGCAAACGCCCGCGCGCCGGTGCCCTCCTTGTTGACACCGATCAGTGCGTCCTTGATGACCTTGATGTGCTCGGGTTTGATGCCCAGTTCGCGCAGCGGCTTGGGTTCGATCAGCGTCTTGTCGCGGGTGCGGATGTCTTCAATGTAGTTGACAATGTGGGGACGGTACATCACGCCGTCATTGGCCAGCGTCGCCACGGCAGATGCCAGCTGCAACGGCGTGTAACTGTTGTAACCCTGACCGATGCCCACACTGATCGTTTCGCCGGCGTACCATTTCTGCTTGTAGCGGCGCAGTTTCCAATCGGTTGACGGCAATGTGCCGGTCACCTCGCCGCCGATGTCGATGCCGGTGCGGCTGCCGAATCCGAACAGTGCCATGAAGCGCGCGATGGGATCAATGCCCAGATCGTTGGCAAGCACGTAGTAGTAGGTGTCGCAGGAAACGACGATGGATTTGTACATGTCGACCATGCCGTGACCGTCAACCTTGTCGTCGCGGAAGCGATGCCCGCCGAACATGAAATAGCCGGGATCGCTGATCGCCTGTTGCGGGGTGCGTTTGCCGTAGAACAGCGCGGCCAGTGCCATGAACGGCTTGAAGGTGGAGCCCGGCGGATAAGTCCCGGCGGCGGCGCGGTTGAGCAGCGGTTTGTCCGGCGAACCGTTCAGCTCGCTCCAGCTCTGCGGGTCGATGCCGTCGACGAACAGGTTGGGATCGAAGCCGGGCTTGCTGACGAAGGCGAGCACGCCGCCGGTCGCCGGATCGATTGCGACCAGCGCACCGCGACGGTCACCGAAAGCCCGGTAGGCGACTTCCTGCAGTCGGGCATCGAGGTTGAGCACGAGATTGCTGCCGGATATCGGGGGCGTGCGCGACAGCGTGCGCACGGCGCGACCGCCGGAATCGACTTCGACTTCCTCAACGCCGGTGGTGCCGTGCAGGAATTTCTCATAACGCTGCTCGAGCCCGGTCTTGCCGATGTAATCGCTGCCGCGATAGTTGGTAAGCCGTCCGTCCTTTTCCAGTTGCTCGACTTCGCGCCGGTTGATGCGGCCGATGTGCCCGACAAGATGCGAAAACATCTCGCCCTGCGGATACTGGCGGAACAATCGTGCCTTGGCTTCGACCCCCGGGAAACGGTAGCGGTGTACGGCGAAGCGCGCGATTTCCTCGTCGGACAGCCGGTTGCGGATCGGCAGACTTTCGAAACGTTTGCTTTCTTCCAGCAGTTTCTTGAAACGGCGCCGGTCGCGTGGCGCGATCTCGACGATGGTGGCAAGGTCGTCGATGGTCGCCTCGAGATCCTGGACCTTGCTCGGGGTGATCTCCAGCGTGTAGGCGGAGTAGTTGTGGGCAAGCATGACGCCGTTGCGGTCGACGATGATGCCGCGGTGCGGCGCGATGGGCAGCACGGAAATCCGGTTGGCTTCGGCCAGCGTGCTGTAGTGGCCGTGCTGCACGACCTGCAGGTAGAAGAATCGCAGGAACAGCAGCGAAAACAGCGTGAGCACGAAAATACCGAGCACAATCAGTCGCCCGCGAAAACGCTGCAGTTCGCGGTCCGAGTCGCGAATCTCGATGCCGGGGTTGATCGACAGTTCAGACACGGTCCGGATCGGGACGCGGGCGCTGTGGCAGCTTCAGCAGGTAGGCCAGGGCCGGCCACAGTGCGGCCCCGGTAAAATTGCCGAGGAAATAGGCGTAGCCGGGAAAATCGGCACCGGCAAGTGCGCGCACCAGCAGCACGATCAGGCTGGTGAACAACAATAGCGGGATCACGTGCAGAACCTGAGCGGTCATCGAAAAACGCTGCACGCGGCGATTCAGCGCGATGCCCGCGTAAGCGAGGATGGTATAGGCCAGGGCATGCTGGCCGAACAGGCTGCCGTCGGCGATATCCATCAGCAGACCGAGCGACCAGGCGGTGAGGAAGCCGATTTTTCGGGGCTCCATGATGCACCAGTAGAGCACCGTCAGCGCGACAAAATCAGGTACCAGCCACAATGCCCAGCCCGACCACGGCAGCAGATTGGCCAGCAGCGCGGCAATCAGCGTGATTGCAATGAACCCCGGCTTGACCGGCAGCAACAACACCTGTGGGGACATCGGGCGCGTTGCCATCAGGATTTTTTCCTTTTTTTCGGCGCTGCGGTTGCCGGTGTGTCCTGCGGCGGCTCGGGCTGCGCCGGTCGCGGGCCCAGCACCAGCACCTGGGTGCCGGAGTTGACCCCCGCCAGCGGCTTGCAGGCAATGTTGGCGAAAAGATATGCGGTGTTGCGCTCGACGTGCGTGACTTCGGCGACGGGCAGACCCTGCGGGTAAATGCCGTCGATACCGGAAGTCACCAGCTGGTCGCCGATCTGAAAATCGGCGGTGAGCGGAATGAAACGCAGCTCCAGCCGGCCATCGTCGCCGGTGCCGGAGAGCACGGCGCGGAACCCGGTGCGCACGTTGAGCACGGGCACCAGCTGTCCCTTGTCGGTGATCAGCGTGACTTCGGAGAGCCAGGGATAGGCACGCGTCACCTGCCCGACGACGCCGACATGATCGATCACCGGGCGGCCCGGCTCGATCCCGCGTTGCAGACCCTGGTCGATCATGACCTTGCGCGAGAACGGGTCGCGTGCCGCATAAATGACTTCCGCGGCGAACGACGGTACGTTGACGCGTGCTTGCATGTCGAGCAGGCTGCGCAGATGGGTGTTTTCCTTGTGCAGCGCCGCGTTGCGTTGTGCCGCGGTGGCAAGTTCCAGATTCTGTGCGGTGAGGCGCTGGTTATCGACGCGCAACGTGTTGTGGGTGACGAAGAAATCCGCGATGCGGCTGCCCATCGCAGCGGGGGTTGCCGCCAGGCGCTGCAGTGGATAGACGATGACGCCGGCGATCTGCCGCAGCGTGGTCAGATAGTTGAAGCGGGCATCCGCGATCAGCAGCACGACGGACAGCATTGCAAAAATCATCAGGCGCGCAAGCGCCGTGGGACCGGTGCGGAACAGCGGTGGCGGTGTATGTTCCATCGCGTGTTACCGCCGGTCGTCTGACGCAGGCCTGTGTTCGCAGCCGGAGCCGGCATGGGTGCGAACGCAGGCCGGAATCCGCCGCATCAGTCGTTTGCGAAAATGCTGCCGAGGTGTTCGAGTTTTTCGAGGGCCTTGCCCGAGCCGCGGACGACGCAGGTCAGCGGATCCTCGGCGACGATGACCGGCAGTCCGGTTTCTTCCATCAGCAGCCGGTCGATGTCGCGCAGCAGTGCGCCACCACCCGTCAGCACCATGCCTTTTTCGGCGATGTCGGCGGCGAGTTCCGGCGGCGTCTGCTCCAGTGCGGACTTGACCGCGGAGACGATGCTGTTCAGCGGATCGGTCAGCGCTTCGAGGATTTCGTTGCTGGAAATGGTGAAGCTGCGCGGGATGCCTTCGGCGAGGTTGCGGCCTTTGACTTCTTTTTCGCGGACTTCCGAACCCGGGAACGCGGAGCCGATTTCCTTCTTGATCTGCTCTGCGGTGGTTTCGCCGATCAGCATGCCGTAGTTGCGGCGGATGTAGTTGATGATGGCTTCGTCGAACTTGTCGCCGCCGACGCGCACCGAACCCTTGTAGACGAGACCGCCCAGTGCGATGACGCCGACTTCGGTGGTGCCGCCGCCGATGTCGACCACCATCGAGCCGGTGGCTTCGCCCACCGGCAGGTCGGCGCCGATCGCCGCCGCCATCGGCTCTTCGATCAGGTAGACACGCGAGGCGCCGGCCCCGATCGCCGCATCGCGAATGGCGCGGCGTTCGACCTGGGTTGAACCACAGGGTACGCAGATGATGATGCGCGGCGAGGGCGAGAAAAACTTGCTGTGATGCACGCGCTTGATGAACTGCTTGATCATCTGCTCCGTGATGATGAAGTCGGCGATCACGCCGTCCTTCATCGGCCGGATGGCGGTGATGTTGCCTGGCGTGCGGCCGAGCATCTGCTTGGCGGCGAGGCCTACTTCCTGGATGACCTTTTTGCCGTTCGGGCCGCCCTCCTGGCGGATGGCGACGACAGATGGCTCATCGAGCACGATGCCTTTGCCGCGAACGTAGATCAGCGTGTTCGCCGTGCCCAGGTCGATGGCGAGATCGTCGTTAAAGTAACTGCTCAGGAAACCGAACATAAAGCCTTTCGTATTAACGGATTTTGATGCCCTCAGGCGCGTCGATATGATAACCTAGCCAGCCCTCGTTTTTAATGGTTTTTTCACTCTGCTCATGGCCTTGACGCTCGACGATGTGCGGCGCGTTGCGCACCTGGCGCGGATCGCGGTTGATGATGCCGAGGCCGGGGCTGCGCTGGGGCAGTTGACGCGCGTATTCGGCCTCATCGAGCAGATGCAGGCAGTCGACGTCTCCGGCATCGAACCGATGGCGCATGCTCAGGATCTGGTGCTGCGTCTGCGCCCCGACGTGGTGACCGAGGGCGATCAGCGCGAACGCTTCCAGGCGATTGCGCCGGAGGTCGACGCCGGGCTGTATCTGGTGCCCAAGGTGATCGAATAACATGATCGAATCAGCGGAGTCCGTAGCGCTATCCTCCGCAGAACAGCCGTGTTGCAATGTCCAACGCCACCCTCAAAGAACTATCTCTGAAACTTGCCACCGGCGCCTGCTCCAGCGTCGAGTTGACGCATGAATATTTAAATAAAATCAATAGGTTAAATAACGACCTCGGCTGTTTCATCACGGTCGATGGCGAACGCAGTCTGGCGCAGGCGCAGGCAGCGGATGCGCAGCGGTCCGCCGGACGTGCCGGCCCGCTGACCGGGATCCCGCTGGCACACAAGGATATTTTCTGCACCCAGGGCTGGCTCACCACCTGCGGGTCGCGCATGCTGGCGAATTTTGTTGCGCCGTACGATGCCCATGTGGTCGAACGCTGCAGTGCCGCAGGCATGGTGACACTGGGCAAGACCAACATGGACGAATTCGCAATGGGCTCGTCCAACGAAACCTCGTATTTCGGTCCGGTGCGTAATCCGTGGCATCGCGAGACCGTGCCCGGCGGCAGTTCGGGCGGGTCGGCGGCAGCCGTCGCGGCACGCCTCGCGCCCGCGGCAACGGGCACCGACACCGGCGGCTCGATCCGCCAGCCCGCAGCGCTGACGGGTATTTGTGGCCTGAAGCCGACCTACGGCGTGGTATCGCGCTACGGCATGATTGCCTTTGCCTCCAGCCTCGATCAGGCCGGACCGATGGCACGTACTGCGGAAGACCTGGGTCTGCTGCTGAATGTCATGGCCGGGTTCGATGCCCGCGATTCGACCAGCCTCGATCGCCCGACAGAGGACTATCTGCGCGACCTTCCCCGATCAGTGGCCGGATTGCGCATCGGCTTGCCGCAGGAATTCCTGGCCGCGGGACTGGCGCCGGACGTGCAGCGCGCGGTCGATGCGGCGGTCGCCGAATACCGGAAACTCGGTGCGACCGTTGTCGACATCAGCCTGCCGAACATGGGGCTGTCGGTGCCGGTGTATTACGTGCTGGCTCCGGCGGAAGCCTCCAGCAACCTGTCGCGTTTCGATGGTGTACGCTATGGCCACCGCGCCGCGGAATATACCGACCTGCTCGACATGTACAAGCGCACCCGCGCGGAAGGGTTCGGTGCCGAGGTGAAGCGGCGCATTCTGATCGGCACTTATGTGCTGTCGCACGGCTACTACGACGCCTATTACATTCGTGCGCAAAAACTGCGGCGGCTGATCGCCCAGGATTTTGCCGCAGCATTTCAGAAATGCGATGTCATCATGGGGCCGACCAGCCCGACCACCGCGTTCCGTCTCGGCGAAAAAAGCGCGGACCCGGTGCAGATGTACCTGTCGGACATCTATACCATCGCGGTGAACCTGGCCGGCCTGCCCGGCATGTCGATTCCCTGCGGTTTTGACGGCGGCGGATTGCCGGTTGGTCTGCAGATCATCGGCAATTATTTTGATGAAGCGCGCATGCTCAATGTTGCGCATCAGTATCAGCTGGCGACGGATTGGCACCTGAAAATGCCGCCAGGGATCGAGTAAGCGGTAAGTGGTGGGCCGTAAGTGCCTCTGTGCTTTTAATGGTCCGTTCATCGCTCACTGCTTACGATTCACGGCTCACGGAGTTAAAACATGAAATGGGAAGTGGTCATTGGCCTCGAGACCCACGCACAGTTGTCGACGGTGTCGAAGATCTTCTCCGGCGCGCCGACGGCTTTCGGTGCGGCGCCGAACACGCAGGCCTGCGGCGTCGATATCGCGCTGCCGGGGGTGCTGCCGGTGCTCAACACCGGCGCGGTGGAGCGCGCGATCCGTTTCGGCCTCGCGGTCGGTGCAAAAATCAACTCGCCATCGATATTTGCGCGCAAGAATTACTTCTATCCCGATCTGCCCAAGGGCTACCAGATCAGCCAGTACGAACTGCCGATCGTCGAGGGCGGCACGCTGACCGTGCAGGTGGGTGATGCCGAAAGAACCGTCCGCCTGACGCGCGCGCACCTCGAAGAGGATGCCGGCAAGTCGCTGCATGAGGATTTCCACGGGCAGACCGGCATCGACCTCAATCGCGCGGGCACGCCGCTGCTGGAAATCGTCTCCGAGCCTGACATGCGCTCGGCGGAAGAAGCGGTGGCCTATGCCAAGGCGCTGCATACGCTGGTGCGCTGGATCGATGTCTGCGACGGCAACATGCAGGAAGGTTCGTTTCGTTGCGATGCCAACGTGTCGGTCCGTCCGCAGGGCTCCGCCACACTCGGTACCCGCCGCGAGATCAAGAACCTCAACAGCTTCCGTTTCCTGCAGCAGGCGATCGAGTACGAAGTGCAATGGCAGATTGGCGAAATCGAGGACGGCCGCGCGATCCAGCAGGCGACCGTACTGTTCGATCCCGACAGCGGCGAAACCCGCATGATGCGCACCAAGGAAGACGCGCACGATTATCGCTATTTTCCTGACCCCGACCTGCTGCCGCTGGAGGTGACGGCGGAACGACTTGCCGCCGTGCGCGCGGCGATGCCCGTGTTGCCGCAGGCAAGGCGCGAAAAGTTTGCCGCCCAATATGGCCTGACGGTTTATGACGCCGGATTGCTGACTGCAAGTCGGGAACTCGCCGATTATTTCGATGCGGCTGCAGTGGGCGCCGATGCCAGGACCGGTAAATTATGCGCAAACTGGATCTCCGGGGCGTTGAGCGCCCGCCTGAACGAAGAAGGAATCGATATCGCACAGAGCCGTGTCGGCGCGTCACAGCTGCGTGGAATGGTTGATCGCATCGCTGACGGTACGATCTCCGGGAAAATGGCCAAGGATGTGTTCGATGCGATGTGGGCGGGTGGGGGCGATGCGGATCAAATCATCGCGGCCAAAGGCCTGAAGCAGATTTCCGACAGCGGCGAACTGGAAAAAATAGTAGATCAGGTGCTGGCCGAGAATGCGCAGCAGATGGCCGACTTCCGCGCCGGCAAGGAAAAGGCCTTCAATTCGCTGGTTGGGCAGGTAATGAAAGTAACCCGCGGTAAGGCCAATCCGCAGCAGGTCAACGACATCCTGCGCCGCAAGCTCGCCGGCTGAGCCGGCGGCGGCTGCTATTTCTTCGGGGCCGGGTTGGCCTCGGCAGTTGCGGCGGCCGGCGCGGGTAAGCCTTTCAGTTCGAGAAAGCGGGCTTTCTGCTGCGCATAACTCGTGCTGATGCGCTCCTTGTCTTTCTCTTTTTCCGCGATCTGTGCTTCGACGCGGTCTTTTTCGTCGGTGGCACGCTTCAAGTCGTTCTTCACGGCATCCGGTACCGGCTTGCCGGTTTTGGCGAAGTCATCGTGGCGCCTCTGCTGCGCGGCATAGGTGTCTGCAGCACTTTTCCGCGTCGCGGTGAGCTGCTGGATCTGCAGCTCGACTACCTGCAGTTCGCGGTCCCGCCGCACATCGATTTCCTTCGCCGACGTATAGGTATTGATCAGCGCCGCATCCTGACGTCGCTGCTCGGAGATCCGCCGATCCTCTTCAGCCTTGAGCGCCGCCTTTTTCTGATCTTCTTCGCGCAGGCGTGCGGCTTCCTGTGCCGACACGGTGGTCTGGCGGGTGATGCCGCGGCTGTCCAGCGTTTTGGTTTCGTTCTGCAGGAACTCCGGCGGCACACGGTCGCCGCAGCCGATCACCTTGCCGGTTTTGTCTTTCCAGCAGATGATTTTCTGCGCATGCCCGGCCGGAACCGCAACCAGCAGGAATGCGGTCACTGCGGCGGTAGTGGCGACCAGGGACAGCGACGATCGGTGTTCAAGCATGATGCACCCCATATTGTTGGCGATAGGCCGCCACCGCGGCGAGCTGTGGCCCCATGCCCTTCTCGTTTTCCAGAAATCCTATCAGGTCATCCAGCGTCGCAATGCTGATGACCGGCATGCCGTACAGCTGTCCGACTTCCTGGGTGGCCGACAGTTCCCCCGAACCACGCTCCATGCGATCAAGGGCAATCAGCACACCGGCAGGCGTGGCGTTTGCAGCGCGAATCAAGTTGACGGATTCGCGCACGGAGGTTCCGGCAGAAATCACGTCATCTACGATCAGCGTCCGGCCCGCCAGCGGGGCGCCGACCACGCTGCCGCCTTCGCCGTGATCCTTGGTTTCCTTGCGGTTGTAGCTGAACGGGACATTGCGGCCGGCGTCGGCCAGTGCAATCGCGACCGCTGCGACCAGCGGAATGCCTTTGTACGCGGGTCCGAACAGCATATCGAAGGGTGTTCCGGCCGCGGCAATCGCTTTCGCGTAAAATTGCGCCAGCTGGCGCAGGGAGCTGCCGTCGCAAAACAGCCCGGCATTGAAAAAATACGGGGACAGGCGCCCGGCCTTGGTCTTGAACTCGCCGAACAGCAGGACTTTGGTATCGATGGCGAAACGGATGAATTCCTGTCTGAAACTGGCGGCCATATTCGTGTATCACCCGGCGTGCCCGCAGTGGTGAAAATCAGTGGAGCGGGCGGTGGCACGATTCCGCCGGATCGGAAACATTGAAAATTATAACCCTGAATCTCAACGGCATCCGATCCGCAGCGCGCAAGGGCTTCTTCACCTGGCTGCCGCGCCAGCGCGCCGACGTGATTTGTGTCCAGGAACTGAAGGCGCAGGCCGCCGACATGACTGCCGAGTTGCTGGCGCCGGGCGGATACCACGGCCATTTCCATTATGCCGACAAAAAAGGCTATAGCGGCGTCGGCATTTATTCGAAGCGGGTACCGGACCAGGTAACGGCCGGTATCGGCGTCGCCGAGATCGACGCCGAAGGGCGTTATTTGCGTGCGGACTTCGGCAGATTATCCGTGGTCTCGGTCTATCTGCCTTCAGGCTCCAGCGGCGAGCACCGCCAGCAGGCCAAATTCCATTTCATGGCGAAGTTCTTTCCCCACCTGAAGCGCCTGAGGGCCAGCGGCAGGGAAATCGTATTGTGCGGCGACTGGAACATCGCCCACAAGGAGATCGACCTGAAAAACTGGCGTGGTAATCGCAAGAACTCCGGGTTCCTGCCCGAGGAACGCGAGTGGCTGACCCGGGTGTTCGATGACCTGGGCTGGGTAGACGTGTTCCGCCGTATCGACCCGCGCCCGGAGCAATACACCTGGTGGTCGAGCCGTGGCCAGGCCTGGGCAAAAAACGTCGGTTGGCGTATCGATTACCAGCTGGCGACCCCGGGTATTGCTGCCGCTGCGCGGAAGGCGGCGATCTACAAGGACGAGCGGTTTTCCGACCACGCGCCGTTGACCATACGCTACGCCGGGCACATCGCTTGAGGGATTCCCGACTCTCCTGGCGCGACACGCTGGCGGCCATGTTCAGCGGGCGGATGCTGGTCGCGCTGCTGATGGGATTTGCATCCGGGCTGCCGCTGTTGCTGACCGGATCGGTGTTGCAGGCCTGGCTGCGTGACGGGGGCGTCGATCTGGCGCGCATCGGCCTGTTTGCGCTGATCGGCTTGCCGTACACGCTGAAGTTCCTCTGGTCCCCGCTCTTCGACCGCTACACGCCGGTTTTTCTGGGGCGCCGCCGCGGCTGGCTGACGCTGGTGCAGTTTGTTCTGGCCGGCGCGCTGTTGCTGCTGAGCACGGCGCAGCCGACGGCGGATCACCTGTGGCTGGTGATGCTGGCGGGGCTGCTGGTGACTTTTTTTTCGGCATCGCAGGATATCGTCATCGATGCCTATCGTCGGGAAAGCATGGCCGATGCCGAACTGGGACTGGGTTCGGCGCTCTACGTGAACGGCTACCGGATCGGCATGCTGCTTGCCGGGGGCGGCGGGCTGATCCTCGCCGACTGGCTGTCGTTCGAAGCGATGTACCGGATCATGGCGGTGTGCATGATCGCCTGTGTGACGGTCACCCTGTTTGCGCCGGAGCCGCCGTTGCCCGAAGGCCGGCCACGCAGCCTCCGCGCGGCCGTGTTGCTGCCGTTCCAGGATTATTTCGTGCGTCAGGGCGCCTGGCTGATTCTCGCGTTCATCCTACTCTACAAGCTCGGCGATACCATGGCTTCGGCGATGACCACGCCGTTTTACCTGGATCTCGGTTACACCAAAACGGAAATTGGCGCAGTGGTCAAACTGTTCGGCTTCTGGGCTACCATCGCCGGCGGCACGCTGGGCGGGATCTGGATGCTGCGCGTGGGCACCCATCGTGCATTGTGGCTGTTCGGTCTCGGCCAGATGGTGTCGACGCTGGGTTTTGTCGTACTGGCCTGGTGTCCGCTCAACGTCGGGGCGCTGGCCACCGTGGTCGCGGTCGAAAATCTGACTGCGGGCATGGGCACGGCGGCATTCGTCGGCTTCATGGCGGCACTGACCGACCGCCGTTTCACCGCGACCCAGTATGCATTGCTGTCGAGCCTGATGGGTGTGCCGCGGGTGCTGCTCTCGGCTCCGACCGGATGGTTTGCGCAGTGGCTAGGCTGGCCGGGATTTTTCCTGCTGTGCGTACTGATCGCGGTTCCCGGCCTGGTGCTGCTGCGCTGGGTCACCCAACTGGCCGCTGCGCCTCAGCCGCCAAAGTGATATACCGCGAGTTCGCCCAGCAGGTTGGGCCATGAAGTGACGGATTTGCCGCCGGTAAGCACCGTGCGCTCGACGATGTTGATGCCGCGTTCCGTGCAGAACCGCTCGAAATCGGCCACTGTGCACAGGTGGATATTGGGCGTATTGAACCATTCGAATGGCAGGTTTTCCGACACCGGCATGTGTCCCCGCAGGATCTGCAGACGGTTTTTCCAGTAACCGAAGTTGGGGAAGGTCACGATGCCGGCCCGCCCGACGCGCAGCATTTCGCGCATGATGCGTTCGGTGTTGCGCATCGCCTGCAGCGTTTGCGACAGCACGACATAGTCGAATGAATTGTCTACGAATTCCGACAGGCCGCGTTCCAGGTCACCCTGGATGACGTGTACGCCGTTCTTCACGCAGGCGAGGACATTGCCGTCGTCGATCTCGACGCCATATCCGGTGACACCGCGAGCCTGCTGCAGGTACTTCAGCAGCGTGCCATCGCCGCAGCCCAGGTCGAGCACGTGCGCATCACGCCGTATCCATTGCGCGATCGCCGCGAAATCCGGGCGTTGCTCACCATTGATTCCGGTCATGGCGCGATCTCCTGATGAACGCGCTCGAAATAGGCGGCGACCAGCCGGTGATAGCGCACGTCGTCGAGCAGAAACGCATCGTGCCCGTGGGGTGCGTCGATTTCCGCGTAGGTAACCCGGGCGCGGTTGTCGAGCAGGGCGCGGACGATTTCGCGCGAGCGCTCCGGAGAGAACCGCCAATCGGTGGTGAATGAAATCACCAGCACACCGGCTGCGACACTCTTCAGTGCCTGAGTCAGGTTGCCGTCGTATTCGAAGGCGGGATCGAAGTAGTCCAGCGCCTTGGTGATGCGCAGGTAGGTGTTCGCATCGAAGTAGTCGGCGAATTTGTTGCCCTGGTGGCGCAGGTAGGACTCGATCTGGAACTCGGTGTCGAACGTATAGTTGAGCTTGCCGTGCTTCAGCTGCCGACCGAACTTGCTGGCCATTTCATCGTCCGACAGATAGGTGATGTGCCCGACCATGCGTGCGACACGCAGGCCGCGTTTGGGCGCCACGCCCTGCACCTGGTAGTTGCCGCCATTGAAGTCGGGGTCGGTGATGATGGCTTGGCGGGCGACTTCGTTGAAGGCGATGTTCTGCGCCGACAGGTTGGGTGCGCAGGCGATGACAACGCTGTGCCGCAGGCGCTGCGGATAGCGGATTGCCCAGGCAAGTGCCTGCATCGCGCCCAAGCTGCCACCCATCACCGCCGCAAACTGCGCGATACCGAGCTGGTCGGCAAGCCGGGCCTGGGCGTCGACCCAGTCTTCTACGGTAACCACCGGGAACTCCCCACCCCAGCGCCTGCCGGTGTCGGGGTCGACGCTCAGCGGTCCGGTCGAGCCGTGGCAGCCGCCGAGGTTGTTGACGCCGATCACGAAGTAGCGGCTGGTATCGAGCGGTTTGCCGGGCCCGATCATGTTGTCCCACCAGCCGACATTGTCGGGATCGTCGGCATACACACCCGCAACGTGATGCGAGGCGTTGAGCGCATGGCAGACCAGCACGGCATTGGAGCGGTCCGCGTTGAGCGTGCCGTAGGTTTCGTAGACCAGTTCGTAGTCGCGCAGCACGCGGCCGCAGCGCAGTAGCAGCGGTTCGGTGAAATGCGCGGCCTGCGGCACGACGTTGCCGACCGAATGGGCCAAATCCTGTGTCCGTGTTTTTGTGGCAGCCATAAAAAAACCCCGAAGCTTGCGCGCCGGGGTCATGAGAATCAGTCATCTCTTTAGCCGGATTTATTACGCGCCCGCAAGCTGATCTCAAATCGGCGCGAAAACTGCAGCGCTACGTTACCTGCCGGACACGGCATTGTCAAATGCGGCGGCGGGCATTCAGCCGTTGAGTTTGTCGAGCAGATTGCGCAGTTTCACGGGGTCCGTGGTCCGCAGCATTCTCCTGGTGATCGGCTGCGAATCCGCCAGACTGGTCTTCAGCACGCGCTGCTTGACCTCCGGCAGATGCGCCGAATGCATGGAAAGCTGGCGCAGTCCCAGTCCCAGCAGCAACCGCGTCAGCGTCACATCGCCGGCCATCTCGCCGCAAACCGCCACCGGAATTTTGGCCTTTGCGGCGGTGGTGAAGATGTGCGCGAGCAGCGTCAGCACCGCCGGGTGCAGCGGATCGTAGAGGTGCGCCACCGTGTCGTCGGTGCGGTCGATCGCCAGCAGGTACTGGATCAGGTCGTTGGTGCCGACCGACAGGAAGTCCAGGCGTTTGGTCAGCAACCCCAGCGCCAGCGCGGCCGCGGGGATTTCCACCATCCCGCCGACGGGGATGCTGCGATCGTAGGTGATGCCTTCGTCGTCAAGACTGCGTTTGGCCTGCTCCAGCAACAACAGCGCCTGATCGACTTCGGATGCATTCATCAGCATCGGGATCAGTATTTTCATTTTGCCGTAGCGGGAGGCCCGCAGCATCGCGCGCAGCTGAGTGATGAACCGCTTCGGTTCGGTCAGGCACAGACGGATCGCGCGCAGGCCGAGGGCCGGGTTCGGAGCGAGGCGGGCGATATCGTCGATCTGCTTGTCGGCGCCCAGGTCGTACGTGCGGATGGTTACCGGCTGCCCTTCCATTTCCTCCATGACTCTGCGGTAGGCCTCGAACTGTTCGTCCTCGTCCGGCAGGTCGGTGCGGTTGAGATAAAGGAATTCGGTGCGAAACAGTCCGATGCCGGTGGCGCCGCTGTCCACGGCAAGCGCGACGTCACCCGGGAGTTCGATGTTGGCGTACAGCTCGATATCTGTACCGTCCAGCGTGCGCGCCGGCGTGTCGCGCAGGCGCCTGAGTTTCTGCCGCTCCAGGCCGAATTCGCGCTGGCGCAGCTGGTATTCGGCGAGCACCTGCGGGTCGGGATCGACGATGATCACGCCCTGCGAACCATCGACGATGATGATTTCGTTTTCACGCACCAGCTGACGCGCGTGATGCAGTGCGACGATGCAGGGAATGTTCAGGCTGCGCGCGACGATTGCGGTGTGCGAAGTAGCGCCACCGAGGTCGGTGACGAAACTGGCAAACTGGTGCTGCTTGAACAGTACGACATCGGCTGGCGACAGGTCGTGCGCAACCAGTACCAGGTTGCGGTTGGAATCACCGGATGGCGGCGGCATGTATCCGGGTTGCCCCGACAGCGCTTTCATGACCCGTTGCGCGACCTGGATGACGTCGGCGCGGCGTTCGCGCAGATAACTGTCTTCGATGGCGTCAAACTGCTGCAGCAGTTCGTCGGTCTGGATTTTCAGCGCCCACTCGGCGTTGCAACGCTCGGTCTCAATGATGGTGCGCGGCGCGGCCGACAGCGTCGAATCGTTGAGAATCATCAGGTGCAGATCGATGAACGCCGCAAACTCTGCCGGTGCGCCGACCGGGACAGAACTGCGCAACTGATCGAGTTCGCCGTGCACAGCCTGCACGGCCAGATCAAACCGCGCGCACTCTTCGGCGGTCTGGTCGACAGGGATTTCGTAGCGGGCCACCTCGAGCTTCGAATGCGATACCAGATGCGCATGGCCGATCGCGATGCCGCCTGAGACGCCGATGCCGTGTATCGTGAAACTCATGGGAGAGGCCGGGGGAGCAGGTTAGTGGAGCCGGTGACAAAAACGCCAAACCGCATTTTGCCCGTTGCGGGCCGGCCTCTCAATGTTCGGCGTTCACTCTCCTTCGCCGAAGCGGTCTGCGATCAGGCCTTGCAAGGCCTGCATCGCTGCCGCCTCGTCTGCGCCCTCGGTTTCGATCACGATTTTCGAACCCCTGGCGGCAGCCAGCATCATCACGCCCATGATGCTTTTGGCGTTGACCCGTCGGCCGTTACGGCTCAACCAGACATTGCTGGCGTAGCCGCTGGCAATCTGTGTCAGTTTTGCGGATGCCCGGGCGTGCAGTCCGAGCTTGTTGATGATCTCAGCTTCCTGTTGCAGCATTGTGAACCGTGGTGAATGTCGGCGGCACCCGCAGCACACCTTCGCAGCCACCGCTGATGGCCTTGGTCATCATTACCGACAGTGACTTGTCGCGATAAGTCAGCGCGCGGATCAGCATCGGCAGGTTGACGCCGGCGACACCCTCGACCTTGCCGGGAATTACCAGTTTTGCCGCGATGTTGGATGGCGAGCCGCCATACATGTCGGTGAGCACCAGCACGCCGTCACCCTCATCCAGATCCCTGACCATTTTGCGCGCTTGGGGCAGCAGCTGCACCGGGTCATCCTGCGCGGTGACCCCGATCTGGCGCAGCCGCGGCGGGCGCTTGTTGAGCATATGGCTGGCGCAATGAATCAGGCTCTCGCCCAGTGTGCCGTGGCTGATAATCAGTATGCCAATCATTGATTTAAACAGCGTCTATCATGAAAGCGACATACTCTACGCCCACTTTTCTTGCACCGCAACATGAGCGGGAGTGTGGTCTCAATCAGTCCAGATTAAACTAACTTCTCCAATGAATTCAATAACATGGAGGACACGTTAAAGCCGGTTTGCTGGGTGATTTCGCGAAAGCAGGTAGGGCTGGTGACGTTGACCTCGGTGAGGTAGTCGCCGATCACGTCCAGGCCGACCAGCAACAAGCCGGCTGCGGCGAGGTGCGGGCCCAGCGTTTCCGCAATCGCCCGGTCGCGTGCGGTCAGTTGGCGGGCAACGCCGGTTCCGCCGGCCGCAAGATTTCCCCGCGTCTCTCCCGCTTTGGGGATGCGCGCCAGGCAAAACGGTACGGGTTCGCCACCGATTACCAAGACCCGCTTGTCGCCGGCACTGATTTCCGGGATGTAGCGT
Source organism: Betaproteobacteria bacterium (assembly GCA_003820645.1). Lineage (GTDB taxonomy): Bacteria > Pseudomonadota > Gammaproteobacteria > Burkholderiales > SG8-41. Next base: position 4,621 of record RPOR01000031.1, on the reverse strand, counting down.
TGCGCCATGATGGTGCGCTGGCCATTGCCGGTCAGTGTCTCGACGATGACATTGACGTTCGGGTCACCAACACGCACCCGGAATACAGATGTACCACCCATGCCGTCCAGCGGTTTGAGGATGATGTCGCCGTGCTCCTGCAGAAACCCGTGGAGCAATGCCGCACGGCGCGTGACCAGCGTCGGTGCCGTGAATTCCGCAAACCGCGCAATGGCCATTTTCTCGTTGTAGTCGCGGATCGCCTGCGGGCGGTTGTATATCTTCGCGCCGCGGCGTTCGGCGATTTCCAGCAGGTAGGTGCTGTAGACATATTCCATGTCGAACGGCGGATCCTTGCGCATCAGCACCGCGTCGAACTGTTCCAGCGGTGTTTCGACCGGAGGATCAAGCCGGTACCAGGCGGATGTCTCTCCCGTCAAGTGCAGCCGGGCGGCGTAGCCGGTGACGTTCAGTTTGTGCCAGGCCAGATCGTGCTGCTGCAGCGCATACAGCGCATGGCCCCGCGCTGCGGCCTCAAGCATGATGGCGTAGGTGGTGTCCTTTTCCAGCTTGAACTCGTCGAGCGGGTCGACGATGAACGCGAGCTTCATGGTGCTGCGCGCAACAGCGCCGGGGCCGCGGGTGCGGCTTCCATGCGCTCCAGTTCAATGGCGGCGGCAAGCAGCGCCAGCCGGGCGATCACGCCGTACGAGTAAAAACGGTTCGGTGGACAGCCCGGATCATCCGGATTGGGCGAGGAGCAGGGCTCGGCGAAGGCCAGGGGCACGAACTGCATGCCCGGCGCGTTGAGATTCTGGTCCTTGCCGCGCTCGGTATGCACGCGATAGAAACCGCCGACGACGAAGTGATCAATCATGTAGACCACGGGTTCGGCGACAGCGTCGCCCACGTTCTCGAAGGAATAGACGCCCTCCTGGACGATCACGTCGTTCACTTCCAGGCCCTCCTTGACCACCGCCATCTTGTTGCGTTGTTTGCGGTTGAGGCCCTTGACCTCGGACGGATCCTTGACGGTCATGATGCCCATGCCGTAGGTGCCGGCATCGGCTTTGACGATGACGAAAGGCTCCTCGGTGACGCCGTACTCCGCATATTTCCTGCGGATGTCGCCGAGTATCTCGGCGACGTAACCTTCCAGGCATTCCTCGCCCTGCCGGTCGCGGAAGTTGATCTTGCCGCATTTTTCGAAAAACGGATTGATCACCCAGGGGTCAATGCCGATCAGCGCGGCAAACTCCCGGGTCACGTCGTCGTAGGCGGCAAAATGTGCGGACTTGCGGCGCGTTGCCCAACCCGCATGTAGCGGTGGCAGCACGGTCTGCTCCAGATTCTGAAGTATGGCCGGCACGCCCCCCGACAGGTCGTTGTTCAGCAGTACGACGCAGGGATCGAAATCGGCTACTTTGAGGCGGTTGCCATCGCGGCGCAGGGGCTCCAGCCGCAACGAGCCGCCGTTGGTCAACTCGATTTCAGTGGCAGCGGTGATTTCTGGCAACAGGCTGCCGATCCGTACTTCGACCCCGGCATGGCGCAGTATCGCAGCAAGTTTCTCGACGTTCTGCAGATAGAACTGATTGCGCGTGTGGTTTTCCGGGACCAATACGATGCCACGCGCGTCGGGGCAGGCTTTCTCGATCGCGGTCATCGCCGCCTGCACACACAGCGTATGGAAGTCCGGATTCAGGTTGTTGAACCCGCCCGGGAACAGGTTGGTATCCACGGGTGCCAGCTTGAAGCCGGCATTGCGCAGATCCACTGACGCATAAAACGGCGTAGCGTGCTCCTGCCACTGGCTGCGCAGCCAGCGCTCGATGTCCGGCGTCGCTTTTAGGATATGGCTTTCGAGCTCCTGCAGCGGGCCGGTAAGTGCGGTGGTGAGGCGGGGGACGGTCATGGTCCGGGATTGTAGCTGATCCCGGCGCGCGTCCCGCCCAGCGGGGCGGGTCAAAAAAAAGCGGGCGCCGAAGCGCCCGCAAACTCAGGGAGATTACCCGAAGGGTTGTTACATGTGATAGGCCTTCTCGCCATGTTCGTTGATGTCCAGGCCTTCGCGCTCGACCTCTTCAGTCACGCGCAGCCCGACGATCATGTCGACAATCTTGTAGGCGATCAGTGCCACGACTCCGGACCAGACAATCGCGGTGCCTACGCCCCACAGCTGGCTGATGACCTGGGTGGTCATGTCGAAGTCCGCGACTTTGTTAGCCACGTAGTCATAGACACCCGTGCCGCCCAGCGCCGGCGAGACAAACACGCCGGTCAGGATCGACCCGAGGATGCCGCCGACCGCATGCACGCCGAACACGTCGAGCGCGTCATCCGCACCCAGCATCCGCTTCAGCCCGTTGACACCCCACAGGCAGATCACGCCGGCGAGCAGGCCGATGATGATGCCGCCCATCGGGCCGACGAAGCCGCAGGCCGGGGTGATCGCAACCAGGCCGGCGATGGAGCCGGACGCCGCACCCAGCATCGAGGGTTTGCCCTTGAGCATCCACTCGAAGATCATCCACGACATGGTTGCACCGGCAGTTGCCAGCAGCGTGTTCACCAGCGCCAGCGACGCCAGTCCGGTCGCTTCGAGGTTGGATCCGGCGTTGAAGCCGAACCAGCCCACCCACAGCAGTGCGGCACCGACCATGGTCAGCGTCAGGCTGTGCGGCGACATCGCTTCCTTGCCGAAGCCGACACGCTTGCCGACCAGGTAGGCGCCCACCAGACCGGCGATACCGGCATTGATGTGCACTACCGTGCCGCCAGCGAAGTCCAGCGCGCCCTTGGCCCACAGGAAACCGGCGTTCGCGACCACTTTGTCCAGTGAAGCTGCATTGGTAATCGCATCCGGACCGTCCCAGTACCAGACCATGTGCGCCATCGGCAGGTAGGAGAACGTGAACCAGAGGACAATGAACAGCAGCACGGCTGAGAATTTCATCCGCTCGGCAAACGCACCGACGATCAGCGCCGGCGTGATACCTGCGAACGTCGCCTGGAAGGCGATGAACACGTATTCCGGAATGACTACGCCCTTGCTGAACGTGGCGCCCACGGAATCGGGGGTGACGCCGGACAGGAAGAGCTTGTCGAAACTGCCCCAGAATGTCCCGGCACCGCCGAATGCCACGGTGTAGCCGTAGATCGCCCACAGCACCACGCACATCGAGAACACGATGTAGACCTGCATCAACACCGACAGCGTGTTCTTGGCGCGGACCATGCCGCCGTAGAACAGTGCCAGGCCGGGAATGGTCATCAGGATGACCAGGACCGTGGCCATTAACATCCAGGCGGTGTCACCCTTATTCGGGGTCGGTGCCGGTGCCGCTGCAGGCGCCGCAGCAGCGGGAGCAGCTGCCGGAGCGGCTGCTGGTGCTGTTGCCGCCGGGGCTTCAGCGGGCTTGTCCTGTGCAATGGCCGGTGCGCCTGCAAAGCTCAAGGCACCGAACAGCGCCAGAACTGCTAATAGTTTTTTCATCATAATCTCCAATCAAAGGGCATCCGCGCCGGTTTCACCGGTGCGAATGCGGATCACCTGCTCGAGTTCGGAGACGAAAATCTTGCCGTCGCCGATCTTGCCGGTGTTCGCGGATTTTTCGATGGCTTCGATGACCTGCTCGAGCAAATCGCTCTTGATCGCCGCCTCGACTTTGATCTTCGGCAGGAAGTCGACCACGTATTCCGCACCGCGGTAGAGTTCCGTATGCCCCTTTTGCCGCCCGAAGCCCTTGACCTCGGTCACGGTGATGCCGGTCACGCCGATGGCGGACAGGGCTTCCCGTACTTCGTCGAGCTTGAACGGCTTGATGATTGCCGTAACGAGTTTCATGTTGTGTCCCCGGTTAGTGGGGGCCAGCGCCAGGCGCGGCCCCGGGTTCCAGTGCAGTTATCAGAAGGTTTTCGACAGGAAGACGGTGACAGCCGACTTGCCGATCTTGCGACCATTGGGCGCGGTGTAGAAGGCCTCTTGGGTCGCGTCCATCGAAGTGTCGCTGTAGAACGCACCGATGGTGAAGTTCTGCGGCAGCGCATAGTTCACGCCGAGTTTCCAGTCTTCATACGAGGCGATGGAGTCATTGCTCACGCCGGGTGTGGCGTCACCCTCGTATTTCTGGATGCCGTAATGGGCCACCAGGGTGAATTCCTTGCTCAGCGGGACGTTGGCCGTCAGGTCGAGGTACCATGTGCCGCGGCTGTCGCGAACACCGAATGTTTTGTCGTTCAGGCTGTAGGAATACTTGCCGGTCAGCCATTTCCAGGTCAGGGCGCCGTAAAGCTCCAATGTGTCGGCTTTGGTACCGCCCGGCGCGACGTCACCGGGGTACAGGTATTGCAGAAGACCGACGTCAAAGCCGAAATCCCCGGCGAAGGTGCCTTTGTAGCCGCCGTAAACGTCGGCTTCCAGGCTGCCACCCGAGGAATAAGCGTTAAAGTCGCGGAGCCAGCTGACGTTCGATGCCCAGATTCCGGCATAGAAACCGCTGCTGTGGCCGTAATCGAAGCCGCCTTGCAGGGCAGCGCTGCCGTCGGTTTGGGCGAGGCCGCGGAAAATGTACTGGCTGTAAAGGCCCATGTTGCCAGTGAGCGAATGCGGTGAATCGGCAGCGGATGCGAACGCGGGTAC
>RPOR01000030.1 GCA_003820645.1 Betaproteobacteria bacterium | reverse complement strand
GTTCGAGGTCGGCGCGCGGCGCAAAGGTGAACACCGGGATCATCACGTCGACGTTGTCGTCTTCGCTGATGATCTCCATCGCCTTGCGGTAAATCTCCGGCTGACCGGTGGCCAGCGAAGTCATGTCGGTGGGATTGCCGACCTTGCCGTAACCGGGGATCAGCGCGCCGAGGCGGCGGTCGGTTTTTGCGGTGTAGTGGTGCCAGCTCAGGCCGAGGTGGGTGCCGACGTCGGCCATCTGCACCACGTTGCCGCCCGACAGCGACATCGACGCCGCGCGCCGCCCTTTCGGCAGTTTCCTGTTGCGCAGCACGATGGCCTGCTCATAGAGTTCGTTGCAGTCCTGCACGCGGATCACGCCGTATTGCCTGCACACCGCGCTGAACACCTCGTCCGATCCGGTGATCGCGCCGGTGTGCGAGGCCGCGGCCTGCTTGCCGGCGTCGGTCATGCCGAACTTGAGCACGATCAGCGGTTTTTCGCGTTCGGCGGCGTATTCAGCCAGCTTGATGAACGCGTTGCCGTCGCGGATGGCTTCCAGCGCCATCATCACCACGTCGGTCTGTTCGCCTTCGAGCATGAACCGCGCGAAATCCACCACCGTCAGGTCGGCCTCGTTGCCGCAGCTCGCCTGGTAACTCATGTGCACGCCGGCCTTGATCGCCCGCCACATCACGTTGGTCTGGCCCAGTCCGCCGCTCTGGCTGACCAAGCCGACGTTGCCGGCGGGCTCGGTGAGGCTCGATACCGCGTAACCCGCGGACATCGAAAAGCGGTCGATGAAATTCACCGGACCGTTGCAGTTCGGGCCCATCACCCGCAGGCCGGTGTCGCGGCAGAACCGGGCCAGTTCGTCCTGCAACTTGCGACCCTGCTCGGTGCCGGTCTCGGCGAAACCCGCGGTGAACACGGTGGCGCACTGCACGCCGATGGCATGACATTCACCCAACACGTCGATGACCTTGTCGGCACCGATGACCACGCCGACATGGTCGGGCGTCTCCGGCAGCGCGCTGACGCCGGGATAGCACTTCAGGCCATTGAGTTCGGTGAGCCGCGGATTCACCGGCAGGATGCGCCCGGCGTAGCCGAACCTGGCAATCTGCCGCATCAAACGCCCGCCAAAGCGTCGCGTGTCGTCGGTGGCGCCGACGATGGCCACGGATTTAGGGGAATAGAATCGGGTCCAGTCAGTCGATCGAGTCATTGCAGGCAAAGTGCAGCCGTGTTTTTGTTCTAGGTCCAGCCAATATATACCTGCTGGCCGCAGACCGATTCGCGGTTATCACAATGTGGTTGCATCAAACCGCGGCGCCGGTTATTTGTGGACAATGCGCTGCAGCGCTTACTGAGGAGATTGTGCATGTCCATCGTCGAATACCAGCGGGAAGGACAGATCGGCCACATCACGCTGAACCGGCCCGAGAAACTCAACGCCGTCTCCGACGAGATGAGCCTGGCACTGTGCGACGCGCTGTACGCGTTCTACGATGACGAGGACGCGATGATCGCCATCCTCTCCGGCAACGGCCGCGCCTTCTGCAGCGGCGCCGACGTCAAACAGCGCCAGTTGCGACCCAAGGAAGAGCTCAAGAAACTCGGCGGCCCGTCAGCGCGCGAAGGCAACATCCGCCACCCGTTTTTCAAGCCGCCGCAGGCCAAGCCGATCATCGCCGCGATGCACGGCTACTGCTACGGCGTCGGCCTGCGCATCGCGCTGTACTGCGACATGACGGTGGCAAGCAAGGACGCCAAATTCCAGGTCACCGAAATCGCCCGCGGCATCGACGCCACGCCGTTCTGGATGATGCTGACCCAGCGTGGCGCCGGCGTGTTTGCCGACGATGTCTGCTTCACCGGACGCGTATGGGCCGCGGAAGAAGCGCATCGCGTGAATCTGCTGACGCGCCTCGCCGAAAACGGCGAGCACATGAAGGTGGCGAAAGAACTCGCCGAACAGGTGCTGAACAATCCCCCGCTCGCCGTGCGCGCCATGGTCGAAGCGCGCCGCTCGGATCTCGAACACATCGAAGCCAAAGCCTACGCCATCCGCCCGCGCACGCTGCACCTGTCGGAGGATTTCCGCGAAAGCGCGCTGGCCTTCGTCGAGAAGCGCAAGCCGGTTTACAAGGGGCGGTAGTCCCAGCGCCCGTTGCAGGCGACAGCGATGACCGCGGGCCGTTTATGCGGCACTTGAGGTTTACAATATAACTAATTGTTTTTATTATATATTTTACTCAGGCGCAATCCCCGGCACCGGCCGCCGCCGCTCGAGGTGGTAACGCACCAGCGCCGCCACCCGGTAGAGGCCGTGCACGAACTTGCCGTAGGGCATGGTCAGGAACAGCGCGAGCACGAAGCCCAAGTGTATCGCCAGCCAGGTGCCCATCGTACCGGTCTCCCGGTAAATCAGCAGGCCGAGACCGGTCAGGCTGATCATGAACAGCAGCACCAGGAAGCCGGCGTCCATGCCGGTCTGGTCGGTGGCCACCAGTTCCGGATCGCGCTGGCTCTTCAGCCAGAGCAGCCCCGCCGGTCCGATCAGCAGGCCGATGCCGCCGACGGTGCCGAGCAGCACCGGCAGGCTCCAGAACGGATACGGCGCCGGCAGCTGCAGCATGTAGTGGTAGACGGTCGCCACGCTGGTCGCGGCAAAACACAGCAGGAACCCGTAGAACGTGAAGTGATGGAACGTCCGGCGCGCCAGCGATTTCTGTTCGGTCGGGTAGGTGCAGCCCTCGTTCTCGACACCACCGCCGAGGTTTTTCAGCGTGAACGCGTCATGCAGGCCTTCGGCCAGCGGCCGGCCCTTGAAGAAGTCCGCCAGTTCCTCGCCCATGTACGGCCAGAAGCGGACGAAGCCCATCAGCAGCGCAACCGCCACGAATACCGACACCGTGCCGAACACGGCCACCATCAGGTTGTGCGGCAGCAACGCATAGAACGAACCCTGCGCATCCGCGTGGGCGGCAAAAAAACGTTGCGGATTCGACAGCGCCCCCGCCAGCCAGAACAGCAGCGCAATGCTCAGTGCCGAGATCAGGCTCACCGCGACGCCGTTCTTTTCATAAAGTGCGCCGAGGAAGCCGGGCCAGGCGTATTTGCGGTAGGTCTCGCCGCGCACCTTGGCCATCAGGCGCGGGAAATTCACCTGGAATTCATGCGGCGGCGCGAACTGGCAGGCATACAGGCAGGAGCCGCAGTTGTGGCACAGGTTGCCGAGGTAATGGATGTCGTTCTCGGTGAATTCGAGGCGGCGCGCCAGCGCCGGAAACACCGCGCAGTAGCCTTCGCAGTAACGACAGGCGTTGCAGACGCGCAGCACGCGCTGCGCGTCCTCGATCAGTTCGTCGAGGGACATCGGTTGGTCTTCAGCCGCGAACATGTTTTGCCGCCTCCTCGCCCGCGATGCGTCCGAACGTGGTACCGATGGACATGCCGATGCCCGCCAGGTACCCCTTGCCCAATACATTGCCTGCCATGATCTCCCCTGCCGCGAAAATGTTTTTGCATGGTGTGTCGTCCCGCAGGATCATCCGCGCCTTGTCGTCGACGGTAACGCCGAGGTAAGTGAAGGTGATGCCGGGCCGCAGCGGATAGCCGAAGAACGGCGGCGTATCGATTTTCAGTGCCCAGTGTGTCTTCGGCGGCGTGATGCCTTCGGTGACGCAATCGTCCTGGATGGTGTGATCGAAGGTACCGGGACGCACCGCGGCGTTGAACTGCGCGACCGTGGCTTCCAGCGCCGCCGGATCAATTTCCAGCTTGGTCGCCAGTTCGCGCAGCGAATTGGCGCGAATCGGCGGATACACCGGCGGCATGAACTTGCCCATGGCCTTGGCGTCGATGATCGAGTAGCCGATCTGGTCCGGTTGACCCGCGACAAGCCGGCCCCAGATCGCGTAGCGCTTGGGCCAGAAATCCTCGCCCTCGTCGTAGAAACGCTGCGCATTCTTGTTGACCACGATGCCCAGCGACACCGCATCGACGCGGGTAATGATGCCGCCGTCGTACTTCGGCGAGCGCGCATCGATCGCCACGCAATGGCCCTGGGTTGGATCACTGATGGTCTTCGCCCCTTTGGCGATCAGCAGCTTCAGCACGTCGCCGCGGTTGTACGGCGTGCCGCGCACCAGGAAGTTCCTGGCCGCCGGCCCCCAGGCCTCCTCAAGCCATTCGAGGTTCGCCTGGAAGCCGCCGCACGCGATCACCACCGCCTGCGCACGCACCTTGTGCTCGGCACCCTGGTAGGTAAACGTCGCCGACTTGAAAGTATCGCCGTCGATGTCGAGGCCGGTGACCTTGGCCTCGTAATGAATGTCGATACCGAGCTGTTCGGCGGAGTGGTAATAGGCATTGACCAGCGCCTTGCCGCCACCGAGGAAAAAGGCGTTGGTGCGCGACAGGTGCAGCGTGCCGCCGAGCGGCGGCTGAAAGCGCACGCCGTGTTTGTACATCCACGGCCGGCAGGACGAGGTGTGTTTGAGCGTGATCCGCGCGAGGTGTTCGCTGGTCAGGCCGCCGGTGACTTTCAGCAGGTCCTGCCAGTATTCCTCTTCGGGATAGGTCCCGGTGAGAATGTCCTGCGGCTCTTCGTGCATGCAGCGCAGGTTGCGGGTGTGGCGGCTGTTGCCGCCGCGGAAGGGCTTGGGTGCGCCTTCGAGCAATATGACGCTGCAACCGGCTTCGCGGGCCATCAGCGCCGCACACAACGCCGCGTTGCCGCCGCCAACCACCAGCAGGTCCCAGGTCTTGGAAGTGTCCAGCATTTGTGAGCTTTCGGCTGTCAAAAATGTGCGCGGATTATACAGGCGCACGGGGCCTCCCTCACCCCTGGAACCGATCCGGCTCACATGTTGAACAGTTCATCCACGGCAAAACGCCGCGGAATCAGCCCCTGCTGAACCGCATAGTGGATGATCAGGTCCAGAGTGGGACGCATCGCCTCGACACCGGACTGTATCGAGTCCGCCCCCGGCATGTCCGGCGCCTGTGCTGCACTCTGCTGCAGCAGTCGCACCACTTCCGCGGCGACCCATGGCTGCGCGCGGGCGAGATCGCGGTGGATCACCACGACGTGATTCAGCGGCCGCACGCCGTAGCGGTCACGCCAGTGCCGCAGCGCTGCCGCCGGATCGGGAATCACCGGTTTGAGCAGTCCGTCCTTCTGGTCGGCGACCGACACCACGCCGGCATCGAGATCGCCGGCGCGCAGCATGTCGACCAGCGTTTTGCCCGCAGGCGCGCGCGTGATATTCGGCGGCTCGATGCATTCCGGCACATGCGGATCCTCGAACGCCACCCACCGCACCTGGTCGAGATCGACGCCATAATCGTTGGCGAGGATGCCCCGCACCCAGGTCACGGTGGTCACCGAATGCGCGCGAATGCCGATGCGTTTGCCGGCAAGGTCACCGGGCCCCAGCACGCCATGCGCCGAGTTGCAGGCCAGGCAGGGATGCGGCGGAATCGCCATCACGACGGTGGGCAGCAGCGTGACCGGCTTGCCGTGGGCCAGCGCCTGCAGGTAGGTCACGATCGCGAGTTCGGCCACGTCGAATTCGCCGCGCACCACAGCCTTGAACGCGTTCTGCGGCAGTTTCTCGTTGGCATAATCGAAATCCAGGCGCGGTGAGCCCACCGCACCCGTTTTCAGCGCCCGCGTGTTGGGATAATCGCCGAGCAGCGTGCGCAGCCGCAACGCGTCCTGTGTATTTGTCATCGCTACCTCATCGTCAGTCAACATGGAAACCGGTCGTGCCCGCCACTGTGCACATCTGCGATGCGCTCGTATAATTCCGCCATATCCTGCCGCGGGAGCGAGCAGGACTGAACAATACCACCGGAGGAATCGTTCATGGCTCAGCGTTTTGTCCGCTCCACGGCAGCCGCCGCATGGTGTGCCGCACTATTCGCCCTGGCCGCGTTTCCCGCGGCCGCCGCGGAAGACTACCCGACCCGCCCGGTGCGCATCATCGTCGGCTTCCCGCCCGGCGGTGCCACCGACCTGGTCGCGCGGGCCATCGGCCCCAAACTCGGCGAAGCACTGCAGCAGCAGGTTGTCATCGACAACCGCGCCGGCGCGAATGGCACCATCGGCGCCGCACTCGCTGCCGATGCGACGGCCGACGGCTATAACCTGCACCTCGCGACACTCGGTGCGCTGGTGATCAGCCCGGCCATTACCAAGGTGCCCTACAGCCCGCTGAACGACTTCGCGACCATCACCATGGCCGTGCAACTGCAGAATATTTTCATCGCCCATCCCACCGTCGCCGCCAAATCCATACCTGACCTGATCAAGCTGGCAAAACAGAAGCCGGGCGCGCTCAATTACGCGTCGTCCGGGCTGGGCAGCCCCGGTCACCTTGCCGGCGAGCTGTTCAAGGCAATGGCGAAAGTGGACATGGTGCATATCCCGTACAAGGGCGGCGGTCCCGCCCTCACCGACCTGATGGGGGGCCAGGTTCCGCTGTTCGTCGCCGTCATCTCGACGGCCGTGCCGCCGGTCAAGGCCGGTCGCGCAGTGGCGCTGGCGGTCACCGGCGCCAAACGTTCGCCGGCACTGCCTGAAGTACCCACGGTGGCCGAGACGCCGGGCATGAAAGGCTATGAAGCGAGCAACTGGTACGGCATGGTCGCACCCGCCGGCACGCCGCAGCCGATTATCGCCCGCCTGCACAAGGAACTCGCTGCGGTGCTGAATGCCGCCGACATGCGCGACACGCTGATCGCGCGCGGCATCGAAACGACGACGTCAACACCCGAGGCCTTCACCGCGTATATCAAGTCGGAAACGGCGAAATGGGGCAAGGTCATCCGCGCCGCCAACCTCAGAGCGAACTGACCGGCGCGGGCGTTATTTTTTTCGCTGCCGCGCCGGCCTGACGGCGCGCTGCCACAACACCAGGCCGCCGCCCATCGCGAGTATCGTCAGCGCAAAATAAACCCGCAGCCCCAGCAGCGGTCCGATCAGGCCCGCGGCAAACGGCGCGATGCCCATCGCGAAAAACTGGAACGCGGTCGAATAGGAAATCGCGCGCGCATCGGTGCCTGCCGGCGCATGCATCCGGATCAGCTGCACGATCGCGGTCGGCATCGCCGCCGCCGTCAGCCCGAACGCGGCACGCGTAATGACGAGTTGCAGCGGCGTGTCGATCACCAGCAGCGGCAGATGCGTGACGATGGTCGCGACCGACGCGAACACCAGCACCCGGCCCGGCCCGATGCCGTCGAGCACCCGGCCCCACAGCGGCAGCGCAATCACGGTGCCGACCGCCATCGCCATCGCCGCCGCCCCCACCCAGAATGCCTCCCGCGCGGCATCGGCGCCCTGCGCCTCGAGCAACTGCAGCACGAACACCGTGATCACCGTCACGCCGCCGTACCACATGATCATGAACAGGAAGCCGATCAGATAGAGCAGCCCGATGCGCGGCACCGCCAGCAGGTCGCGCAAACCGCCGACCCAGCGTGCGCGCCAGGGACCAGCCGCCAGTTGCTTGACTTCACCGGCGAAGAACGCGACCAGTGCACCGCCGGTGAGCATCAATCCGGCGCTGATCCAGAACACCCGGTGCTGCGGGTCGATCATCGCGATCAGCATCGCGCCCAGCGCCGGTCCCAGCGCCTGGCCGATCAGCCCGCCGGTCTGCGCCAGTGCCACCACGCTGCCGATGCGCTTGGGCGGGGTGTTGGCCACCAGCAGCGAAACACCGGCCGGCGTGAAGCCGTTGAACACGGCGACCAGCATCAACAGTGCCGCGAACGACAGCGGCGTTTCGGCGAGCGGTATCACCAGCATCGCAAAACCGATGCCCAGCATCGCGCGCAGCACCATCAGCTTGCGGCCGTAATGGTCGGCGATGCCGCCCCAGATCGGGCTCACGGCGAAGCTGACCAGGTAGAACACCATCAGCATGTAACCGACCCAGGTCTCGAGGTTCTCGCGCACGCCGAGCCCGCGCACCATCAGCGGCACGAACGGCCACACCAGGTTGAAACCCAGCCCGCAGATCAGGTTGGCAAGCGGCATCACGAACCGGTTGCGGCGCCAGTACGGATACCGCTGCGATTCGTCGCTGGAAGTGTCGATGTTCATGAATCTCGAAGCCGGCTATCGCCATCCCGGCGCAAGCTGGAATCCGGTAATTTAAGGGTGGGTGTACTCCCGCCAGATCCCGGATTGCGCCGGCATCACATGCCGGGATCAGTCGCGGAAGAACGTGCTGATTTCGTCGTACACCATGTCCGGCACCTGCTCCGCCGGATAGTGCCCGCAGGGCAGCGGCTGGATACGGACAATATTCGAAGCGTACTGCGGCCATGCCCGGTACGGATCGAAGAACTTGTTGGTGTGGCTGTTCTCGCCCCAGTAGATGGCCGCCGGGCACTGCACCTTGCGCCCGGCCGCGAAGTCCTCGGTATCCATCGCCATGTCGATGCCGACCCCGGCGCGGTAGTCCTCGCATACCGCATGGATGTTCTCCGGCGTGCAGACGCGGGCATATTCGCGCAGCGTCTCCTCGGAAAAGCCGCCCTTGCCGATGCCCATCTTGGTCAGCTTCTTCAGGATGTAATAGTCCTCCTTGCCCTCGATCAGCTTCTCCGGGATGTCGTAGGGCTGTGCCATGAAGAACCAGTGGTAGGAATTGAGCGCCCATTGCCAGGTGGCATGGGTCAGGATGTGGTGCGTCGGCAGGATGTCGAAGGTCGCGAGTTTTTTCACCTTCTCCGGGTGGTCCAGCGCCATGCGCATCGCCGCGCGCGCGCCGCGGTCGTGGCCGGCGACGCAGAACTGTTCGAAGCCGAGATGCTGCATCACGTCGACCTGGTCCTGCGCCATGCGCCGGAACGAGTAGTTGCCGTGGTCTTCCCGGCCGCGCGGTTTACTGCTGTCACCGTAGCCGCGCAGGTCGGTACAAATCACCGTGAAATCCCGCGCCAGTCGTGGCGCCACCAAATGCCAGTGCACATGGGTCAGCGGATTGCCGTGGATCAGCAGGATCGGCGGCCCGTTGCCGCCATGGCGCAGATTGATCTTGACTTCGGGGTCGGTAGTCTGGACCTGGATATGCTTGAAACCTTCGAACACAGCAGTGCTCCTCGAAAAAATGCCTGTCGATGCTACCGCACCGCACCCGTGCCGTACGCAACGTGCCCGTGATATGGACAGCCATGGCACGCGCGGCAGGTCATGCCGCGCATCACGCGTGCTAACATCGGCGCGCTTGCCGTCGCGTGGCGCGGCATCATGCACGCAGCACCGGGCGCGTGTGCTGCGTGCATAAAAATATCAAAACAATCAATAGGTTATATCAACGTCTAGAGGGATCATCGCATCATGTTCAATCCGTTCAAACCACTGGAGCACATCCACGCCGAAGTGTTCACCTCGATGCCCGGAAAATTCCGCAAGAAAAGCCGCAGTGCATGGTCTGATCCCAACCGGCAGAACGCCGAAGTCGAATGTTTCCTCGAAGCGCCCGCCTTCGACCGCGACGGCAACCTGTTCGTGTGCGACATTCCGTTCGGCCGCATTTTCCGCATCACGCCGCAGGGCGACTGGGATCTGGTCCTCCAATACGACGGCTGGCCGAACGGCATGAAGTTCCACAAGGACGGGCGCCTGTTCATCTGCGATTACAAGGAAGGCCTGCTGACACTGGATGTCCGGACCGGCAAACTCGAAACCGTGCTGCGTACCGCCTACAGCGAGAGCTTCAAGGGCCTCAACGACCTGCATTTCGCCTCGAACGGCGACCTGTATTTCACCGATCAGGGCCAGACCGGCATCGTCGATCCGACCGGTCGCGTCTATCGCCTGAAAGCCAATGGCGAACTGCGCCGCCTGGTCGAAAATGCGCCCAGTCCCAACGGCATTACGGTATCGACCACCGAGAAGCATGTCTATGTCGGCATGACCCGGTCGAACTCGGTATGGCGTCTGCCACTGATGGCTGATGGCTCGGTCTCGAAAACCGGGCTGGCCATTCAGCTCTCCGGCGGTGTTGCCGGACCGGACGGCATCGAAATGGACGGCGAAAACGGACTGCTGGTATGCCAGCTTGGCGTGGGCATCTGGCGCTTCGACGCCAACATGCTGCCGACGCACCTGATCTCATCCAGGGATCATGACCGTCACCATCACCTTGACAATGTCGCCTTTGGCGGCCCCGATCACAAGCAGATTTTCATCACCGAAGCGCTGACCGGTGATGTATTGACGGCAAAGGTGCCTTTCGCCGGCAAGAAACTCTACGGTCACCTTTAAACCGTTACGCGGCGCGTCCCTGTCCGGCGCGGACCGCGAAGACCGCCGCGCACGGCCGCGGGACGCCATCGACTAGGCCGGAATCACGGCTTCGCCGTTGATCACCGTCCGATGCAGCACCCGCGGCCAGGATGCGTCGACCGCGGAACGGTAATGCATCGCACAGCGGTTGTCCCACAGCACCAGGTCGCCCACCTGCCAGCTGTGTCTCCACGCGTACTTCGGCTGCGTGGCATGCGCCCACAGGCGGTCGAGCAAGGCCTCGCTCTCGGCGTTGGTCATGCCGACGATGTAATTGGACGGCCAGTCGCGTCGCCGCCCCAGATACAGGGCCGGCTTGCCGGTCACCGGATGCAGGCGGACCAGCGGATGTGCGGGTCCCGGCACTTCTTCCGGCTTCGTCGGCAGTTTCACCGTGGGACGCAGCACCCCGGCGCTGTTGCGGCTGGCGTCATGAATCTGGAACTGCCCCTGGATTGCCGCCTTGAGCTCGGCAGACAATTCCTCATAAGCCATGTACTGGTTGTTGAACCATGTGTCACCGCCACCGTTCGTCGGGATAATCACCGCGTAGAGCATGCTGCCCGCCGGCGGCACTTCCACATACGAATTGTCGCTGTGCCACACCACTTCGTAACTGCCCAGCGCACCATTGTCTTGCACCGGGTTGCCGTCTTCGTCCAGGTTGCTGATCAGGCTCAGATGCGAATGCAGGGGCACCAGCCTGCCGCCGACCTTGTAGCCGCCCGCAACCTGGTATTGGCGCGCTGCCGGTTCCTTGGTCGGGCCAAAAATCCGCGCGGCGCCGAGCAGCGCCTCATCAGGCAGCTGTTGTCCGCGCCAGAGCAACACCAGATGGTCCGCCCACGCCTGGCGCATTAACCGACGCGTTGTCTCCGGCACCGGTTGGGACAAATCCACGCCGCGGATCTCGGCGCCCAGGGCGCCGCCGCTCGGTACGATTTGTAGTTGCTCCGGCTGGTTGACGGCAGGTGTCGAACTCGTTTGCGTTACTGCCATACCAATCTCCTTGACCTCGGGTGGCCGCTTGCAGTCAGACGATCGTGCGATAAGCCGCCTTGCGGTCGATGCCGCAGCGGCTTGCATCATCAGCGGCCGGACGCCGGCACTACAGTGTATACAATCGCCAAAAACCAGCCCGGATCCCCGCCGGCGATACCAGAATCCGCCTGCAGCGACAGCAGCTACGGGAGGAGTTCGACCGGGTCACCGACCCGGATCGCGCCGCCGGGCCCCCGCGTGAGCATGCCGACGCCCAGCGTGGGCTCTTTCTGGGCAAACGATCTCATCAGCTGCTGCATGACCTGCAGGTCGCGCTCACCAGTGACCGGATTGGCATGGGTCGCCAGGCAGCGCACCTTGGGTTTCATCACATCGAACTCGACCCCGCCGATGCGGATGCTGCGTCCGACCCAGGCCTGCTCCGCCCAGGGCTCGATCCCTTCGATCGCAATGTTGGAACGGAAGCGGTGTTCGCTCAGCCGCGGATCGCGCAGCCCGGCGGCAGCCGACGCGATGGTCTCGCGGCTGTGCAGCGTCACCTGCCCCGCTTCGTTGTCCTGGTAACGCGGCGTGACACCATCGCCGATCAGTTTCAGCGGCAGCCGACCGGGATGATTGCGCAGCGGATGCTCTTTGAGGCCCAGCACATAAGCGGTCAGCGCCTCGACGATGCGCTTGCGGCCGGCGGCATCCAGGGTTTCGTCGGCAAGCACCTGCCCGCCGAGCGCGAGCTTCAGGCGCAACTCGCGCTGGTCAAACTGCGCGTTCAACCGCGCCAGTCCCGGCGTGTTTGCCAGCACGATGCCTTCGTACTTGCGGCACCACTGGTCGTCGGCGACCGGCGCGTTGGCAAAGCGGAACGCGAGCACGCGGTCGCCTGCGACACGGCCTTCGGGCAGCACGGTCAGCGTGGTGCAATGTTCAGGGGTGAAACCCTTCAACGGGTAACGGTAGAGGGCAACGACGCGTGGCATGTGATGGACTTTGGGTGATTGATGCGCACCGAACGCTCCGGCGGCACTGCTACAATTCCTGCCCCACAATAACAGGTATCGCCATGAAAATCCTCGTTCTGCCCGGCGACGGCATCGGCCCTGAAATCACGCACGCCACGCTCTCGGTGCTTGACCGCGCGAGCGCGAAATTCCAGCTCGGTCTCGAGTGGGATACCCGCGAAATCGGCTTCACGTCGCTGAAGCAACACGGCTCCACCTTCCCCGTAGACATTCAGGAAGCCGCACGCAGGGCGCCCGGCATCATACTTGGTCCGGTCTCACACCTCGATTACCCGCCGAAGGAACAGGGCGGCATCAACCCGTCCGGCTGGCTGCGGGTGCAGCTCGACCTGTTCGCCAATATCCGCCCGGCGAAATCGCGGATGGGCGTCGGCCTCACCGGCAAGCCGGTCGATCTGGTGATCTTCCGCGAATGCACCGAGGGTTTCTACGGCGACCGCAACATGTTCATGGGGCGCGGCGAGTTCATGCCGACCGAGGACGTGGCCATCGCCATCCGCAAAGTCACGGCGAAACAGTGCCGGCGCATTGCGGAAGTCGCGTTCGAATGGGCGCGCCGCCGCCGCAAGAAAGTCACCGCCGTGCACAAGGCCAACGTGCTGCACATGTCCGACGGCCTGTTCCTGCGCGAAGTGCGTGCAGTGGCGAGAAATTATCCCGACGTCGAGCTCGATGAAAAAATCGTCGACGCCATGGCCGCGCTGCTGGTACGCAATCCGACGGTATTCGACTGCATCGTCACCGGCAACATGTTCGGCGACATCCTGTCGGACGAAGCGTCAGAACTCTCTGGCGGACTGGGTATCGCCGGTTCGACGATGACCGGCGACACGGCCTGCTGCGCGCAGGCCCAGCACGGCTCCGCGCCGGACATTGCCGGACAGGACAAGGCGAACCCGGTGTCGTTGATGCTGTCGGCGGCGATGCTGCTGGAATGGCTGGCAGTCAAACACCGGCGCCCGGAGTTCAATCAGGCGGCGCAGGCCATCGAAGCCGCGATTGATGCCGCGCTGCAGTCCCCGGCCACGCGCACCACGGATCTCGGCGGCCAGCTCGGTACGCGTGCGTTTACTGAAAGAATCGTCGCAGCGCTCTGACCCCCCTCGCGCTGAACCCGGTGCCGTTGCGTTAAGCGGCCGGCGGCCGCGATTCCGGCGGCCCCTTCAGCTCCACGGTATTGCCTTCAGGATCACTGATGTAAATCGACGGCCCCTGTCCGTCGGCGCCGTAGCGCGACTTGATTTCGCCCGGCACCACGCCGTGGCGGATCAGGTGCGCGGTCAGCGCGCCCGGATCGAAGGGTTCGATGCGCAGGCACAGGTGGTCCATGTTGCGCCCATCGACGCGCGGCCCGGCGCCGCCCCTGGGGCCGACCTCACCGTCCACCGCTGCCAGGTCAATCAGCGAATTGCCGGCGCGCAGCTGCGTCAGGCCGATAGCGGCGCGTTCGCGCTCCAGCGTGCAGCCGAGTACGTCGCAGTAGAAGCGCACCATGTGCGGCACGTTAACGGCGCGCAGCACCACGTGATCAAGGCCGAGGATGCTGAACATGATCCGGTCCCACACATACAACCGCCGCAGCGCAGGCTGCGGCGGTGCGACTGGCAATACAGACTGGCAAAATATTGCGAATATATGTAAGTATTTGTTTTTATTAAATTATTTGTTCACATCGCCCATGCACAGATACTTCACTTCGACGAATTCGTCGATGCCGTATTTGGAACCCTCGCGGCCGATGCCGGATTCCTTGACTCCGCCGAACGGTGCAATTTCGTTGGAAATAATGCCGACGTTGATGCCGACAATGCCCGTTTCCAGTCCTTCGGCGATGCGCCAGATGCGGCCGATGTCGCGACTGTAGAAGTACGCAGCAAGTCCGTATTCGGTATCGTTGGCAAGCTTGAGCAGTTCGGCCTCGGTCTTGAAGCGGTAGAGCGGTGCCACCGGCCCGAAGGTTTCCTCGTGGGTCACTTTCATGTCCGGCGTCACGTTGGCCAGCACCGTGGGCTGGAAAAACTGGCCGCCCTTCTCGTGGCGCTTGCCGCCGGTCAGCACCTTCGCGCCCTTGGCAACCGCATCGGCAATGTGCTCTTCCACTTTCTCGACGGCCTTCATGTCGATCAGCGGGCCCTGCGCATTGCCGTCCTCGAGTCCGTTGCCGACCTTCATTTGCCCGACCTTGGTAGCGAGCATTTGCGCGAACTTGTCGTAGACGCCATCCTGCACCAGCAGGCGGTTGGCGCAGACGCAGGTCTGGCCGGTGTTGCGGTACTTCGAAGCCATCGCGCCTTCGACTGCCGATTCGAGGTCGGCATCGTCGAATACGATGAATGGCGCATTGCCGCCCAGTTCCAGCGATACCTTTTTCACCGTGCTCGCGCATTGCTGCATCAGCAGCTTGCCGATCTCGGTGGAGCCGGTGAACGTGAACTTGCGTACCAGCGGGTGCGTCGTCAGTTCCTTGCCGATCGGGCCGGCGGAGCCGGTCACCACTGAGAGCACGCCCTTGGGTATGCCGGCGCGCTCGGCGAGTTCGCATAGTGCCAGCGCCGAGTACGGCGTTTGCGACGCCGGCTTGATGACCATCGTGCAGCCGGCGGCGAGTGCCGGTCCGGCCTTGCGCGTGATCATCGCATTGGGGAAGTTCCACGGCGTCACCGCGGCGCAGACGCCGATCGGCTGCTTGATCACGACAATGCGCTTGTCGGGCGCATGGGTCGGAATCGTGTCACCGTAGATGCGCTTGCCTTCCTCGGCGAACCACTCGATGAACGATGCGCCGTAGGCGATTTCACCGCGCGATTCGGCAATCGGCTTGCCCTGCTCGACGGTCATCAGCTTGGCGAGGTCTTCCTGATTCGCCATCATCAGCTCGAACCATTTGCGCAGGATGTTGGCGCGCTCCTTGGCCGTTTTCGCGCGCCACGCCGGCCATGCCGCATGCGCGGCCTCGATCGCGCGCCGGGTTTCCGTTGCTCCCATTTTCGGTACGGTGCCGACCGGTTCGCCGCTGGCCGGGTTGTGCACCGCCAACGTCGATTTGTCATCGGCATCCACCCATGCGCCATCGATATAACATTGCTGGCGAAATAGACTTTTGTCCTTCAGTTCAACGGGCAGTTTGGCTTTCTGCAACATGACGAGACTCCTTGCCTGAGCTTGATACACGGGTCCGGGAAATG
This sequence comes from Betaproteobacteria bacterium, assembly GCA_003820645.1. Classification (GTDB taxonomy): domain Bacteria; phylum Pseudomonadota; class Gammaproteobacteria; order Burkholderiales; family SG8-41. The sequence continues at coordinate 10,616 of RPOR01000030.1, read as the reverse complement.
CCCTGAAAACGGGCAGAAACAATAACCTGCGGGCTAATTGTTGAGTATAACAAAGGCATCCCGACCAATCCCCGACCAATTACGGCGCACCGAATGCGGGCATCGCGATGCGCCGGTTGCGGTAAAAATTCCGATTCAGCCCACTGCAGCGTCGCATTGGTGACGACTTCACCACACACTTGGGCGTAGATCACAGCCAATCGCCAAATGGTTGTATATAATCCGAAATCCGTTTTTGCGGCATCACAACAAAGGATCCGGAAATGCTTCCCCTTGCCCGTCGGCTGCGCCTGATCGCAATTTGCGCCATCGCCAGTCTCGGCATGCTCAGCGGTTGCGCGAACACAGGGACCGCCGACCCGCGTGACCCGCTCGAACCGCTGAACCGCGGTATTTACAAGTTCAATGACGGCGTGGATACGGTATTGATGAAGCCGGCGGCAGAAATTTACCAGGGTGTCGTCCCGCCGCTGGTGCAGACCGGCGTGAGCAATGTGTTTGCGAACCTGAATGACGTGGTCGTCGCATTGAACAACCTGTTGCAGGGCAAGTTCACTGAAGCCCTTTCGGATGCCGGCCGCGTGGTGCTCAACACGACAGCCGGACTGTTCGGGATTTTCGATATGGCGACGCTGGCCGGGCTCGAACGACATGATGAAGATTTCGGCCAGACGCTGGGTTGGTGGGGCGTCGGCGATGGTCCCTACCTGGTGTTGCCCTTCCTGGGCCCGAGCAATGTGCGCGACGCCCTTGGCAAGGTCGTCGATTGGGAAACCGACCCCACGACCTACATCGATCCGACTCGGGACCGCAACGCCATACAGGGCTTTCGCCTCGTCACGCGCCGTGCGGAACTGCTGAGCGCCAGCCGCTTACTCACCATCGCCGCAATCGACGAATACGAATTCCTGCGTGACGCCTACCTGCAGCGCCGCCGCAACCTGATCTACGACGGCAACCCGCCGCGTGAGAAAGACGACGGGGCCAATGCCGCGCCGATACCCGCGGCCGATCCTCGCACCGGAGATCTGGCCAGCCACGGGAGCAGCGTCCCCGGCGGCACGGCCCCCGCGCCGGCGATCGACGAAGCGACCCGCAACAAGCCGGGGCCGATTTCAGAGCTGACCGGCATGGCAACCGACCCGGATGCCGCGAGTGAAGCAGCGCAGCCGTTGGTCCGTGTCTGGCTGACTAGCCCGCGTTAGCCGGCCCCGCGGCCGGTGGCATTCCCGGCGCGTTCCCCGGCATCGTTTTCTTCACGTTATCCATCACGGCCATCGCCGAGCTGACCAGAGTGGCCACGTCGGCGACGTTGGCCGGCACGATCAGGGTGTTGTTGGTGCGGGCCAGATGCGCAAAGGCGTTGACATAGAGCTTCGCCACTTCCAGATTTGCCGCCTGTGTACCGCCCGGGCTGCTCAGCGCCCCGGCCACCGTGCTGATCGCCGTCGCTGTCGCCTCGGCAATCAGCTGGATCCGCGCCGCCTCACCCTGGGCGCGATTGATCGCGGCTGTCTTGTCACCTTCGGACTTGAGCACTGCCGCCTGCTTCTCGCCATCCGCAAGGTTGATCTCCTCCTGCCGCTGCCCCTCGGACTTGGCGATCAATGCCCGCTTCTCGCGTTCCGCGGTGATCTGCGCCTGCATCGCGCGCAGGATGGAGTCCGGCGGCGTCAGGTTCTTGATTTCGTAACGCAGCACCTTCACACCCCAGGTGCGTCCGGCCTCGTCCAGTACCGCGACCACCTGGCGATTGATTTCATCGCGGCTCTCGAAGGTGGTATCGAGTTCCATCTTGCCGATTTCCGAGCGCAACGTCGTCTGCGCAAGCTGGGTGACTGCGGAAATGTAGTCGGACGAACCGTATGACGCGAGCTTCGGGTCGGTGACCTGGTAATAGATAATGCCGTCAACGCCGAGCTGGGTGTTGTCGCGCGTGATGCACACCTGTTCGGCGACATCGAGCGGGGTTTCCTTCAGCGAATGGCGGTACGCGACGCGATCGAGGAACGGAATGATCACATTGAGCCCCGGCTCCAGCACGCTGTGGAATTTGCCCAGCCGCTCGACCACCCATGCCTCCTGCTGCGGCACCTGGCGTATCGACTCGATCGCCACGACCACGCCCAGCGCCACCACGAAAAACGGTACTGCGTACGACCGCTGCTCAAAGGCAACCAGCAGGCCGGTAAGGAAAATGACGACAATCAACTTTGGAAACATGGCGGGCTCCCTGTCACGCGTGCCGGTTTGAGGAAATGAGATGAAGGGAATTGCATTCAGTGCGGCCGGGACGCAGACACGCGCAGCGTATTGCCGTCGACCGCATGAATGTAGAACACGGTGCTGCCGGACTTGCGCTCGCCGATGACCTGCGCTTCCCACTGCGCGTTGCGGTAGTTCACTCTTGCCAGTCCGTCCGCCTCGCTGATCCACGCAGCCAGGGTCACGCTTTGCCCCACATCGAGTGTCTGGCGCGACGCCGCACCGCCAGCGCCACGATTACGTTTGACAGCGATTACCCCTACCACCGCCACTGCGACAATCGTCACCGCCTGCACCCAGAATGACTGCCCGAACCAGGCAGCGGCAGCAGCGGCGAGCGCGGCAACTCCGAGCACCAGCAGATAGAACGTGCCGGTCAGCATCTCGACAATGATCAGCACGATGCCCATCACTGCCCACAACAGGTACCATTCCATGCCCGTCCTCCCGGCTTCAGCACGTTGTTCTATTCATCATATCCAACCCCCCGCGATCCGTCCAAGCAGCGGTCAGGCCTGCAACTCCTCGAGCCAGTCCGCGACCCGCTCCGCAGCGTGCTCCCAGTTCGCATCCAGCATCATGGCATGCGCCAGATCAGGAATGATTTCCGTGACGGCGCCATGCAGACGTGCGGTCTCCTCGATCGCCTGCGGCGGAAACAGCTGATCGTCTCCGGCCCCGAACACCCGTACCGGAATCGCGGACCGTGCGATCAGAAAATGCTGCGGCCACGACAGGTCGTACAGTGCGCGGTGGGATTCAGGCTGCATCCGGCGCAAATGGCGGCGCACCGCTACTGCCGGCAGATGCGGCGAGAAAATCGCCCGCGCCAGCAGGTCCGGTGACGTCGGCGATGCCGGAGAAAACTGCAACTTGTTCATTTCATTGAATGTTTCAGGACAGTTTGCCGCGAGCCGCAAACTGCTGCCGAGCAAACCCTGCAATGGCACTGGCGCCAGCAGCGCCATTGCTGCGGCCTGCAACCGGGACAGTGCCCGTTGCACGACGATCGCGCCCATCGAGTGGCCGAGCAGCACCGGGCGCTCGCCGATATCCGTCGCCGCGCACAGCACGTCCGCCACATAGTCGTCGACCGAGGCGAAGTCGTCGACCATGGCACCCGCGCCGTGCCCGCGCAGGTCGACTGCCCAAGCATCGTAACCGCGGGCGGCAAAGTACGGCAGGAAATATTCGTCCCAGCACCACGCACCGGCAAACGCACCGTGCACGAACAGCAGTGGCGCGCGTCGCGTTCGCCGCCGCGCCCTGCGCACGATGCACCGGGAAGGAACCGACACCGGCGGCTTCAATTGAGCCGTGCGACCATTGCGGCAAGGTCAGCGATCTGCACCCGCACGTTCTCGGCATCCGGCGCACCCGGGCACTGCCTGAGATAAGTGCCAAAATCGCCGAGTGCCGCGCGAAAACACTCCAGCTTCAGGTAAATGCCGCCACGATCGCGGTATTCCTCGCCGGCATCGTCGGGCATCAGCGCAATCAGCCGTTCGCTGGACGACAAGGCCCGCAACCAGTCATCCTGTCCCGCATAGATGCCCTTGAGGTTGCGCAGCATGCGCGCGAGCACTTCCTTGTTCGGTGCGGCACCGAGCAATTGCGCGAGTATTGCGTCGTCGACATCCTCAACGCTGCCTGCCGCACGCAGCCGCTGCTGCAGGTCGTCGACACCCAGCGACACCCCGCGGCTGTACGGATCGAGCACCACCACGCCGTCGCGCAATGCGCATTTCACCAGGAAATGCCCCGGGAAGGAGACACCGTGCAGGCCGAGTCCGATCCGCCGGCCAATCTCGATATAGAGGACCCCCAGCGTGATCGGAATGCCAAGCCGGCGCTCCAGCACTTCGTTGAGAAAACTGTTGCGCGGATCATAATAATCGTCGGCATTGCCGCTGAAGCCCAGTTCGTCGAAGAGATAATGATTGAGCGCCAGCAGTTTTTCCGCGGTGGCCACGTCGGCGCGCAAGCGTCCGCGCAGCCTGGCCGCCATGTCATGCAGGCGTGCCAGATAATCATCGACAACCAGGTCGGGATATTCGGGAGCGGCGATCCACAGCGCACCTTCGGCCAACGACACGTCCTCGTCGCGCATCCGCGCGATGCGCCGCCACTGCTCGGCTGCACGCGCCTCGGCAGAGTAACGTCCCCCGGTTGCATCCGCGGTCATGCGCGCCTCGCCAGCGGCAGATTCAGCAGCAGATTCTGCGGTTTCAGACGCAGATTGCCCTCTGCGGTCATCGCGATACCGAGAAAAACCGGGGCACCGCGCAATTCCGTCTGCAACGCACCGGCATCTGCAAAATCCATCCGGAACAGTCCGATCACGCGCCGCATGCGCTCTTCATCCACTTCGCCACCTGCATAAATTTCATTGAGCATCGCACTCGCCTCGACATCGAGCCCGACGTGCCACAGCCACTCGTCGTCGGGAATTTCACGAATCGGCGTCACCTTGACTGCAGTGCCGTGAAAATGCACGACCCAGCGTTCCAGCATCTCGCACAGTGCCAGCGAGCCGGGAAGTCCGGGATTGATCTGCAGCGCGGTATCGCGACGCTGATCGCGACCGAAGTATTCCGCGTGGTCGCGTTCGGTCAGCACATCGAGGTCTGCGGAGCGCAGCGGCGCCTGCACCTGCAGCAGCATGCGGCCAAGGTTACCCAGTCCGCCGCTTTCCGCATGCAGATTTACGGTTTCGGCATCAGCCAGCATCACCGCACCGTCCTTGACGCTGACCCGCTGCTGACGGAAGAACACTTCTGCCGCGCGCGCCAGGAGGCCACTGTCCGCGCCGTCCAGCATGCCGCGCAGGATCACTTCGGTGGTGTGGTAGACAAACGGCGGCGGCACGGCGACATCGCGCTGGAACAGACCGAAATAAAAACGCTCCAGCGTCGGTGCCGCAAGCAACTGCTCGCGAAAGCGCAGCAGCACACGGTAATTTTCCCGGGCATCCACGTCATCCAGTGCGGCAATTTCCGCCTCAGGCACTGCCCGTCGCGGTTCGGCCAGCAGGCGCCGGTGCAGCCGGCGTTCGGCAGCGCAGGACTCCGCCACCGGCGCCAGTTCAGCGCGCTCCAGATAAAGCCGCAGATAATCGTCCGTGACGACAAGCTGCCCGTCGGCTGCCCGATCGAGCAGGTGATAACCGCAATGCCGCCAAAAATCCATAATGAACGCCCGATCCCGGACACATTATGCCACGGCAGGTAAGGCCGCCCATCGTGGCGGCAGAGACCACTCAGCGCGGTGCCAGTTGCTGTTCCTCACCGCCGGTTGTGCCGACCTGGGCGGCGCCAGGTATGGCGAACGGGCGGCACCGGTGAGTTCCGCAGGCGAACCGGCGTCCGCGCGATATGGTCGGGTTACGGGACTGGAGACCGTGCAGATGGATAAGGATTACAAGTTCGGCATCGGCACCGTGGTAGGCGCGGTGGCCGGAGGCATAATCGGCCACCAGTTTGGCGGCGGTACCGGCCAGACCCTGCTCACCATCGGCGGAACGCTCGCGGGTGCGGCCGCGGAGAGCAAATTGAAAAAGCAGGACGCGCAAAAAGTGACTGTCGCCATGCAGAGCGGCGGCACGGTTGTCATCATTCAGTCGGTGGACTCTCGGCTCAGAAATGGCATGAATGTGCAGATTAGTGGCGGTGGTGATACTGCATGCGTCGTGCCGCGATAACCAAACCATCACCGAGGTTTGTAATGGCGCCACACGCAAGGTCGCGTTTGTAAAACGTAAATGCCGGTGGCACCCGCCGAACGACCTGTACACCCCGATGCCGCATGGGGCCAACGACCGCTTCTCGGCGAACACGGACAACACGGAATTTGCGCCAGATCAATATTGGCGGTCGCTGCCGGAGTAGAGTGTCCATTAAGGAGGGTGGCAAGGTTACAACGGATGGGAGCAGAGGCGCAGGAATCCGGTTCTCCGGATCCTGGCAGACCAGCTCCACGCCCATAGGCGCATGAATCCGGATGAGCCTACGTGAGAGACCGCTGTAACAGGCGGGGCTCCCCGCCCTCCGGCACGATGGGCTGCACCTTGGATTGGCTGGAAGAAGCCGCCAAGACACGCCAGGCAGAAAATGACCGTCTGATTGTTGTTCGTTGCGGTGCTGAGGGAAAACCTATAGACGACAGTTGCTACAGTTCCACCCTGACGTCGGTGTTCATGCGCTGGCATGCGTTGTGGCCACGTGACGAAATGGGGTCATAATTATGTGGCGATCCTGCGAAGTCCCGCGATTATCGTGGGGCTTTGCGTGTGGACGGGGATGGCATGACCCTATCAGATCGGTACCAGGACACAGTCGCCTGTGCACCGCAGCAGCATGAAGGAGCGGAAGAGGAGGCGCGGTTGCGCTGATGTGCCTGGGGCATTGCCGTTGATCCCGGTACCGTGTTCGGACATTGTCATGACGGAAGATCACCCTACAGCCAGACCGCGCATGAACAGTCGATGGAAATCTTGATATGCGCATCATTGCATTGGTTTGCATCGTCGCCCTTACGGGATGCATCACTGCTGAACAACAGGCAGATCGCGATATTGCCGAGTTTTCGCCGTACTGCGAAAAGCTGGGATACGAGAAAAACACCGACAAATGGCGCGACTGCATTCTGACCCAGGCCACGAGTTTGCGGCAGCGTGACCTGCGCATGCCGATGCACTGTGTGCCTTCAGGCTGGGGCATGTATTGCTACTAGGTTTCCCTGTTGCCGGTGTCGCACCACCACGTGGGAATCATCACGAATTCCTCCGCCATTCCGGACCTGCGATCCTGGCAATTCAGTCGAGCTCAACCCGTCATAGGCAATTGCAGCAAGACCGGACGGGCGCGAATCGGTTCTGCCTGCCCCCCCACGACACCGGGACTGCCACCGGGCCGGGGTGCATCCCTGTTCTGGCCGGCAATGCGGCTCGTCCCGCAGAGTTTGACGTGAATCAACATTTGACTGAATAGCCCCCTCCTCCTGTTGACGGTAGCGGGGTAGCGATGCAGGCTGGCTGCAAATACGCGGACACCCTAATGGTGTGATGGAGGCGATATGGCCACAAGTGACAAGCGGACCGAAACGGAACTCGTCGCCTGCGACGTCTGCCTGAAAGAAGTGCCCAAGTCCGAGGCAACGGTTCCGGAAGCCGCAGACTATGTTGCGCATTTTTGTGGGCTCGAATGCTACGAAAAATGGAAAAACCAGCGGGAAAAGCCTCCCGTTAAGTAGCCTGATCACCTCTCGCATACGGGACTGTCCTGGCGCGACCGATCGTCCGCGGCAGCAACCGCATCTGCCACGCCAGACATCGGGCAAGCTCGCCGGAGCGCATTGGCATTTTCCGGTCGGCATGCCGCGGGGCCGGGCAAAATTCATGGGACGAGTTCGCTGCCGACATCAATACCGACTCGCAGTCCGCTGCACCCGGCAGCAATAAACGGCTGCAGCTGCGGATTGCTGTACTCCCCGGGCTTGCCGTATCCGCCGCCCTGTTGATTTGGCCAACCCATGCGAAAACGGTTGCCATTCAGTGCCATACGGCTGCGCGGTGACGAACCGAGCGAACCACCCGCGTTATAATCCGCCGCTGGCCACCGGCAGCATTATGACTACGATACCGTTCTCTCCGACATGGATCGGCATGGCCGCTGCTGTGTTAACTACTGCGGCTTTCGCACCACAAGCGTTCAAGGCCTGGCGATCGCGCTCGACCGGGGACGTATCGCTTGCGATGTTTACCATGATGGTGATCGGCATCGCCCTGTGGCTGACTTACGGCATTCTCATCGACGATATCCCGCTGATCCTTGCCAATGCGGTAACCCTGATACTGGCCGGGGCAATTCTGGCTGCAAAAATCCGCTTTCGCTAGCCTCGAATACTGCAGTCGGTGCGTTCCTGAGGCCATGTCAGCCGCATATGACCTGCACCGGGAATTTTCCGACAACTGCGATATGCGTATTTGTGACCCAAATCAATTCATCACAAATCCCTGTGGCGATCGCTATTGACTGCAGCCCAAAGTAGGCGTTAACTGGAACCGCTGGGGTAATCCGGATTGGAATCGGTTCTCGAACGAAAGACTGATCAGGTTTCCAACTTTGTTTTTCGCTGTTGTGCGCGCCCCGTTTGCGGGTGCACCTGAAGCGAACTGACGGAGACCACCTTCGACACCATGTTTGAGGGTTGTTCTGATCCGGGTCACCCGGGCCAACGGCAAAGGTCGTGGCGGAATTTGCCACGGTTGTCCCTACGGGGAGATTGAGGCGTAGTGTGAAGCCGAAAACGGAGGTCAGATCTATCGATGAAACTTCCAACAGCATCACTCTGAAGCCGGTAACAACAGCCCGGCATGCATCACGGTAACGTGGTGAATCGACGTCACCCCAGGTGACAAGTCTCAAAAGCCCCGCGAAGGCATCGCGGGGCTTCGCATTTACAGAAGGCACCGCACCTCGCGGTAAAAACAAGCTCGACGCACGACCGTTGCCATGAATGATGACATCGGGCCGACACCAAACTTCCCCCGGCCCGACAGCCTCGCCACAATTCCGCCACAGCCGGCTGCAATAATATGGATAGACGACCGATCGACATCAACCCCACACGAAAGGGCCGGTCAGATCGTCGCTAACCGGCGCGCGCAACCAGCACCAGCTGCTCGTTGGGTGGTGCAACTCCGCCATGGTCTGCATACGGGCGGAATGCTTCGCTCATCTCGTCCATAAATGCGGCGCGCTGATGCTCCGGCAGTCGGGCCAATGCATGGCGCGCAGCAACCGCACCCGCAGCAAGGGCGTCGACGAAATGCCGAGCCGAAGGGACGCGGACGCTGCCTCCCATCCTGCGAACGCTTACATCATGAAATCCCGCATTGCTGGCCAATGCCTCCAGCTGCCCGGGCTCGCCAAGTGCAAAGGCCTTCAGCATGGGCGTTGGATCCACTTGCCGGCGCTCAAGCCCGCGCATGACGGCGTGATGTCCCTTGCAGCGCTCGATCGCGCTCCACACCGTTACAAGCAGGCGCGCCCCCGGTTTCATGACGCGATGCATTTCCGCAAGGCCGGCGGCACAATCCGGCAGGAACTGCAATCCGTGAAGGCAGAATGCCACGTCGAACAGGTCATCATCGAAGGGCATCGACAGTGCGCTCGCGCAATGCCAGCTCAGGTCAACGCGAGGCGGGCACTCCACCAACTCGCCCGCGACAGCGAGCATTGCGGGATCGAAATCCAGGCCTCTGACCGCGCCGCCCGGCGCGACACGCTGCGCAACGAGGCGCGCGACCAGGCCTGTGCCACACGCCACGTCGAGAACGTTTTCACCAGGGCCAGGGGCCACGAGTTCGATAGCCTCCTTTCCCAGAGGCAGCATGAACGTCGGCAGAATAAACTTCTCGTAAGCCTCTGCCGCCGTCGTATCGAGCGCATTTGCTGGCTCCATGGCCTTACCTCCTCGAACTTCAAGCCGTATCCTGGCCCATCCAGTGTGGACATTGCCCGCTTGTCCGGACCGATTCTACTTCGATCCGACGCAGCCCAATCCGCCACACGCAGTCGCACCAAGATCCACAACGCAGCGGATTGCCTTCCTCCCTCGGAGCGGAACGACCAATAGCGGACTTTCCCCCGATACCACTGCCGCAGCGCAACAATAATGCTTGCTGATCAGGAAAGGCCCTCCATAGAAGAAATCTCCTAGACAGGTTGGCAGGAGTCGCCTATGTGCGAAATCGTGCCAGGGAGGCATGCTAATCATGGATTGGTGGGTATCCATGAGGGGGGAACATGACACGATCCGAACATAAGGCGTTCCGCAGTACGCTCAATTTGCCAGTGACCCGATCGGAGTTGATCACGAAACTGGCGGCACGCCATCCGGAGCTGGTCGCCAAGGACAGCGAACTGGCGGTAAAAATAATACTCGAAGGAATGGGTAAGAGCCTGTTACGCGGGCAACGCATCGAGATCCGGGACTTTGGCAGCTTTGGCCTCAACTACCGGCCACCCCGTGCAGGGCGCAACCCGAAGTCGGGCGAGCGGGTGCAGGTTCCGGCGAAGTATGTCCCGCATTTCAAGGCGAGCAAGGAATTGCGGGAGCGCGTCGACATCAAGAAATGACGAAATCGCCAGGCTCATTCTGGCCCGACATGGCGGTACGCACACAACCCCTGCTGCCGCAGGGTTCGTTTACGCGCATAGCAACTTCCATAAGGCCAATAAAAAGCCGCGCAGGTCGCGAAACCCTACGCGGCAATTGCCGGCCTCCGTGTGGACGAGAAGATTCGGAATGCCGGCAAGTTCGTTGATACCCTGATTCACAACGAGTCC
>RPOR01000029.1 GCA_003820645.1 Betaproteobacteria bacterium | reverse complement strand
GCCATCACCGGTCTGGCGGCGACCGAGCACCTGGGGCGCGATGCCTTCCAGGAAATCGATCAGAACACGCTGTTCCTGCCGGTGACCAAACGCGTGATGACCGTGCCGCGTCCGGACCGCATCCCCGAGTTCATCCTGGAGGCCTTTCGCATCGCCAACGCCGGACGCCGCGGTCCGGTGGTGGTGAATATTCCCCGCGACCTGTTCAACCACGACATCGAGGCCGACATTCCGCAGCGCGTGGTGACGGACATCCGGCCGCCGGCCGCCGATGCCGCAGCACTGGCGGAAATGCGGCGACTGATACTGGCCGCGAAAAAGCCGGTGCTCCACGCCGGCGCCGGCATCAAGTGGTCGCGCGCGAGCAGCAGGCTCGCGGCACTCGCCGAAAAACTGCAGATCCCGGTAACGAGCTCCGCCGGCCATGCCGATATCCTGCCGATGGACTTCAAGTTCCATGCCGCCGGCGTCGGTCCGCGCGGCAATCCGGTGGCGAGCACGCTGATGCGCGAGGCCGATCTGATCATCGCGCTCGGCACGCGCCTGGGTTTCAACACCACGTTCTACAAATACACCGATATTTCGCCGGCTGCGAAAATCATCCAGGTCGACATCGACCCGGTCGCGCTGGGCCGTTATTTCCCGGTGACGCTGGCGGTGGCCGCGGATGCCGGTGCGGTGATCGACGGCCTCGCGGCGCTGATGCAGCCGATGGACGCTGACGCTGCGCCGTGGCGCGCACGCAACGAAGCCTACTTCGATGCGCGCGCGGCGTTGTGGGCGGAACGCGAGGCCTCCGGTGCGCGCACGCAGACGCCGCTGCATCCGGATGTGATTTACGCTGAAGTGCGCAAGGCCGCGCCGCGCAATGCGATCTTTACGCTCGATGCCGGCACCACCGGTTTCCAGGCCACCGACCAGCTGCCCTGCTACGAGGCGCCGGCACTGCTGACGCCGCTTGACTGCGGCATGGTCGGCTTTTCCTATTCGGCGGCGATCGGTGCCAAGGTCGCGGCGCCGCACCGCGCGGTGATTTCACTGATGGGCGACGGCGGTTTCGGCATGACCATGGGTGAAATGACGACGGCAGTGGCGAGCAACATTCCTGCGGTGGGCATCGTCATGGACAACGGCACCTGGGGTTCGGAAATCGCCTACCAGCGCGATTTTTACAACGAACGCTACATCGGCGCCCATGTGCACAGCCCGCGCTTCGACGAAGTCATGAAACTCACCGGCGGCAACGGCTACCATCCGACCGCCGCGGGTGAAACCGCGGACGCGCTGCGCGATGCATTGAAAGCGGGCAAGCCGGCGATCATCCACGTCAAGGTCGATCCGCAAGCAACGATCAGTTTCCGCAAGGATGCGCTGAAAAAGCGTCAGCCGGGATCCTGAACAGGCCCCGGGTTGACCGGCACCGCCCGCGGCGGTCGCCAGCGCCGCTGATCCGGCGTTCCCGGCAAACTGCTACGCTTGCGCTGATGAGTTTACGGGGACTGCGATGAATCTGCCGATTACGCCGCTGCAGTTGATGGACTTTCTCGGCGTCGCCGTGTTTGCGGTCAGCGGCGTGCTGGCGGCCGGGCGCAAACACCTCGACTGGTTCGGCGTGCTGGTCATCGCCACCGTCACCGCGATCGGTGGCGGCACGCTGCGCGACCTGCTGCTTGACCGCCATCCGGTGTTCTGGATGGCTGACACCGGCTACCTGTGGGCAATCTTCGCAGCGACCATGCTGACATTGTTCGTTGTCCGTTTTCGCGAGATTCCGTTGCGCGCGCTGCTGATTGCCGATGCGCTGGGACTGGCACTGTTTGCGATCAGCGGTGCGCGCATCGCCGAGGCCGCGGGCCATGGCGGCGTTGTCGTGGTGATCCTCGGCACCATGACCGGGGTGGCCGGCGGCGTACTCCGCGACATGCTGATCGCTGAAATCCCGCTGCTGCTGCGGGACGGCGAAATCTACGCGACCGCGGCGCTGTTCGGCATTGTGGTCTACTTGCTGCTGCAGGCCGCGGGCATCGACCGGTTGACCGCCGGCCATGCCGGCATGGTGGCCATCGTCGCGGTCCGCTTCACGGCGATTTTTTTCAACCTGCGGATGCCGGCACTGCGCCTGGGCGAACAGCAGAAGCGCGGGTAACGCCAGCGGGGATGGCCGTTCAGGACGCCGCGCTGCGGCGCGGTCAATGCAGGTGGCGGTTGCGCGGATGCAGCGGAATGACGGTGGAGCCGGTCGTCGCAGCGGGCGTGTCGCCGCCGGGTTTCTGCGGCGCATGGGCATCGAACATCCGTGTCACCAGCGCCGTGACCTGCTCGACTTCCGGTTTGCCGAGATGGCGCGACAGCATGTGGTTGATGTCCTCGACCACGCACTGGCGGCGGAACTCATGGATGGCTTCCGGCGACGGGCCGACGAAGAACTGGTAGAACTCGTCCTCGCCGCTGTCCTGGTAATAGGTGACTTCGACTTCCGAAGCATACTCGGTCAGCGGCCCGAGACTGTTGCAGGCCTCGGTCAGCTTGTTGTGGAAGCTGCGTCCGACTTCCCCGGTCCAGCAGAAGCTGACGACACGCTCGCCGGCTTCATAAACGATGCCTGGTTCTTCACGTTCCAGGCTTTTCGCATCGGCGATGTGGTCGGCGTCCACGTAATCCAGCCAGGGACGCAGTGCCAGCTCGACCTGCGCAAGGCGCACGCCTTTGCACAAAAAAACGCTGCCGTGGACATGTACTTCGGTTTTCATTGCTGCTGGCTCCAGTAGTCATGACTGCAGCAGCAAAGTGCTGCAGGGGGCGTCAAGGATAGCACACTGCACACCGACAAATAATTCAATTAAAACAATAAGTTAAATGTCGTCTCCGGCGTTGCCGGCAGTCCGTGCCGGGCGCCGCCGATCAGGGCCGCAAGCCGAGTTCGTGCAGCAGGCCGCCGAGGACCTGCCGTTCGCGGTCGAGCAGTGCACGGGTCGCGCTGCTGTCGGCATAGGTGCCGGTCCAGTACTGGCGCTGCAGTTCGTTATGCCATGCCGCGCTGGCCGTGGCGGCGCGGAAAGCGTGATCCCAGTAGGCGATCTGCGCGGCGCCGATGCCGCGTGCGCCGATCACGCCGCGCCAGGTGCCGATGTCGCAGGCAACGCCCTGTTCGACCCAAGTGGGGGTCTGCGCATACAGGCCGGGCAGGCGTGCCGGGGCTGACACCGCCAGCGCGCGCAGGCTGCCGCTCGCCAGTTCCTGCGCTGCACTGATGGCGGTGATTGCGGCGACCGCGGCCCGCCCCTGCAGCACGTCTGCCGCTGCATACCGCGCGGAATCGAACACATGCAGATTCAGCAGGCGCGGATCGGCGCCGGCATGACGGGTGAGCTGGGCCAGCGCCATATGGTTGGTATTGCCGACCGCTGTGGCCATCGCAATCGGCAGCCGCGCGGGGTCCTGCAACTGCGCGAGCAGGCCGCTGCCATTCGCAATCGCCGAATCCGCGCGGACCAGGAAAGCGATGTACTCGGTGTAGAGGTTCGCCAGCGGCGTCAGCGCGGTGTCGTCAAACAGGCTGACCCCGAGTTGCCGGTTGGTGATGATGGTCGGCGAATTGATGGCCAGCACATGCGGGTTGCCCGGATGTTGTGCCAGGTAATCCCAGGCGTTGCCGCCGCCGCGACCGGCGATGTTGGTGAGTCTGACCGGAACCTCGATCAGGCCTTCGGTTTCGAGCACCTTGAGCAATGCGCGTGCCGGACGGTCCTGGCCGCCACCGGCCGGGGTGCCGGCGACCAGTTCGATTTCGCGTTCCGGGCGCCAGCCGTCAGGCGCGGCGGTCATGCCACGGCTGCGCGCGCGGCGTCCTCGCGGGGCACGAACAGCACCAGCAGGTTGGCGGCAATGATGGTGCCGGCAAGGAAGTAGAACGCCGCATAGACGCTCCAGGTGTCGGCGATGACGCCGAACGTGGCCGGTGCGATGCTGCCGCCGAGCGACAGGATCGTGAACTGCAGGCCGACGCCGGTACCGGCGAGGCGCTTGGGAGTGTTCTCGACGGCCCAGGCCTGCAGCACCGGCCGCATCGCGTACATGAAGAACCCGACCAGTGCGACGAACACGATGAACAGCATGGACTGCCCCGCGAACACCATGCCGAGGATGGTTGCGCCGGACAGCAGCATGCTCGCAATCACGACTTTCTGGCGGCCCACACGGTCGGATAGATGCCCGGCGATGGGGCCGGCGATCAGGCCGGCCACCTGCATCACGGTCATGCACACGCCGACGGCGAGCGGCGAATAGCCCTGTTCATAGGCGAGGTAGACCGGCAGGAACACCAGCAGCCCGACCTGTGTCAGCGTGCGGAAGCCGGCGCTGACGCAGATCAGCATCAAGGCGCGGTTGCGCAGCAGGCCCAGCAGGTCGTGCAGGTACCGGCCCATGCTCCACGCGGCGCCGTCGCCGCCGGCATTGACGTCGGCCCTGGTGCCCGCCAGTTCATCGCGTGCGCGGGTCGTCGCCAGCGCGCCGACCAGTACCAGGATCAGCGTCGCCATGACCAGGCCCGGGACGATGTTGATGACCACCACCGTGCGCCAGCTGAACCAGGCCAGCAGTGCGCCGGCGACCAGCGGGGCAACGGCCTCGCCGATATTGCCGCCCATGCCGTGGAAGGACAGCACCAGACCCTTGCGTTGCGGATAGCGGTGGGCCAGCGTGGGAATCGCCGCCGGATGCCACAGGTTGTTGCCGATGCCGACCAGCATCACGCATGTCACGAGCATCCACATGCTGTCAGTCAGACTCATCAGCGCGTAAGGCAGGCCGACCCAGAACAGCGATGCGGCCATCAGATAACCCTTCTTGCCGATGGCGTCGACCATCATGCCGCCGGGCAGGTTGGACAGCGCGCCGGCGATGTGCTGCGCGCTCATCAGAAAACCGATCTGGGTATAGGAGAGGCCGAGCTCCTTGCCGATCAGCGGCAGCAGCACGTAAAAAGTCGCGGGATACCAGTGGGTCAGCGCGTGTCCGGCGGAAATCAGCCAGACATCACGGAAGGTGCGCGGAGGCAGCAGGGCTGCGGCGGGGGTGCTCATAATATGGTCTGGATGCAGTGGCAATCGATCATAGCATGCACGGGAACGCCGGAGCCGCGGCGTATAATCTGCTGCTTCCCCGCATCACTAACGCCTCGATAAAACCAATTCCAGGGCTTCTATTACGCAACGCCATGCGCACCGACATTGAACGCTTTTTCAGCCCCAGCTCCATCGCCATCATCGGCGCGTCGCAGGACCTGGTGACCATCAGCGGCCAGCCGCTGAAGCATCTGCTCAGCCACGGTTACAAGGGCAAGCTCTACCCGATCAATCCGAAGTACCAGGAGATCGCCGGCGTCAAATGCTGGCCGTCGCTGGCGGCATTGCCGGAGACGCCGGAGCTCGCGCTGATTCTCGTCAATGCGTCACGCGTCGCCGACATGCTGACGGCATGCGGCGAAAAAGGCGTGCCCTATGTGATTATTTTCAGTTCCGGATTTTCCGAGACCGGTGGTGGCGGGGTGGCGATGCAACAGCAGCTCGCGGAGATCGCGCAGCGCCACAACATCGGCGTCATCGGTCCCAACTGCCAGGGCATGATCAACGCCGCAGACAGCGTGTTCGCCGGTTTCGGCTCCGTGTTCAATGCGGATTACCCGACGGGCAAAGTGAGCATGGTGTCGCAGTCCGGCGGCTTCGGCTTTTCAGTGATGAACCTGTCGTCGCTCGACGGCGGACTGCCGTTCCGGCAGATGGTCACCACCGGCAACGAAATCGGCGTATCGACGCTGGATTTCATGGATTATTTCATCCGCGACCCGCATACCGACATCATCGGCACCTACATCGAAGGGGTGAAGGACGCGCGGCGCATCCTCGAGCTCGGCGACCGTGCGCTGGCCGCCGGCAAGCCGATCCTGATGTGGAAAGTCGGCAATACCGAGCAGGGGCAGAAAGCCGCCGCCTCGCATACCGCCAATCTCGGCGGCGCGATGGCGCTGTACAAGGCGGCATTCCGCCAGAAGGGCATCATCCAGGTCGAGGACATCCAGGACCTGGTCGACTACGGCCGCGCGCTGAACAGCGGCCGCCTGCCGCGGGGCAACCGGCTGGCGATCATCACCATCTCCGGCGGCGCCGGCATCCTGATGACCGATGAGATCGTCGCGCGCGGCATGCAGATGGCGCAACTCGCGCCGGAGACCGTGGCCAAACTGCGCGAATTCGTGCCTGCCTTCGGCTCGCTGGGCAACCCGGTGGACGTCACGGCCGCGATCTTCAACGATCTGTCGCTGATCAACCGCACGCTGCAGGCGATCAATGACGATCCGGGCGTGGATTGCATCGCGATGATCAATGCGTCGCTGCAGGGCGAGATCGCGCAGAAGGTGGCCTCCGAAATCGTTGCCGTTGCGGCGAAGACCGACAAGCCGATATTCATCTCCTGGAGCGCGCGGGATGCCGTCGCGCCCGACGCCTATGCCGCGCTCGATGCGGCGCGCATTCCCCATTACAAATCGCCGGTGCGGTGCGGGCGGGCGCTGGCCGCGGTGTCCTGGTATGCCGAAGCGACACGCCGCAATGCGGCGCAGCAAGACGACCGGCCGCCGGTGATCAGCCGTCCGGGGGCGCAGTCCCGGCTCGAGGGCAAAACCGGTGACGTTGCCGAGTACGCGGCCAAGCAGGTGCTGGCCGAGTACGGCATACCGGTGACGCGCGAAGAACTGGCGAATACCCGCGACGCCGCGGTTGCGATAGCGCAACGCATCGGCTTTCCGGTGGCGATGAAAGTGCAGTCCGCCGATATTTCGCACAAGACCGAAGCCAGGGCGGTGCGGCTGGGCATTGCCGCCGCCGCGGATGTGGCGGCGGCGTTCGATGAAATCATGCGCAACGCGAAGGCGTACAAGGCCGATGCCCGCATCGACGGCGTGCTGGTGCAGGAAATGGTCGGCGGCGGCATCGAGGCCATCGTCGGCGTCACCAACGATGCGCTGTTCGGGCCGGCGGTGATGTTCGGACTGGGCGGCATTTTCGCCGAAGTGCTGAAGGACGTCGCATTCCGTCTGGCACCGATTACGCCGGCAATCGCGCGTGAAATGGTCGAAGAGATCAAGGGTTATCCGCTGCTCGCCGGCGCGCGCGGCAAGCCGCCGGCCGACGTCGATGCGCTGGTCGATGCGCTGGTCAGACTGTCGGCACTGGCAGTCGATCTGCAGCAACAGGTTGCCGAACTCGACATCAATCCGCTGCTCGTGATGCCCAGGGGGCAGGGCGTGAAGGCGGCGGACGCGCTGATCCGCATGAAAGGCTGAACATGGCCGTATCCTCCGAAGTCCGGCAGTTGTGCGATGAAGTGGCGCGCTTCGTGCGCGAGCAGGTCGATCCGCGGTCGCGCTGGATCGAGGAGAACGATGCGATTCCCGACGACCTGATCCGCCTGGCCCGCGACATGGGGCTGTTCGGGCTGACGATTCCCGAGGAATACGGCGGCAGCGGCCTCGACCTCGCCGGCAAGTGCGCGATCGAAGAGGTCATGGGCCAGACCAATTACGGTTTTGCCACGCTGATCGGCAACCACACCGGCATCAGCACGACGGGCATCACCGCGCTGGGCAGTCCCGGGCAGAAGCAGAAATTTCTGCCGCGCATGGCGAGTGGCGAGTGGATCGGCAGTTTCGCGCTGACCGAAGCGCAGGCGGGTTCCGATCCGGCGGCAATGCGCACCACCGCGATGAAGAAGGGCGACCGCTATGTGCTGAACGGCGAAAAAATCTATATCACCAATGCCGGGCTGGCGCAGGTGTTCACGGTGATGGCGATCACCGACAGGACGAAGGGCATCAAGGGCATTTCGGCATTCCTCGTCGAGCGCGGTACGCCGGGCTTCAGCATCGGCAAGAACGAGCTGAAAATGGGCATGCACGGGTGCACCACGGCACCGCTGGCCTTCATCGATTGCGAAGTGCCGGCGGAGAACCTGCTCGGCGCCGAAGGCATGGGTTATGTACAGGCGCTGAAAACGCTGACTGCGGGCCGGGTGACGGTAGCTGCAAGGTGCTGCGGCATGATGGACAAGCTGATTGCCCAGACCGCCGATTACATGAAAACCCGCAGCCAGGGCGGCAAGAAGCTGGCCGAACACCAGGGTCTGCAGTGGATGCTCGCCGACATGGCGGTGGCGCGCGATGCGGCGCGGGGGCTGACGCAACGCGCGATCGAAACCCTGTCAAGCGGCGCGCGTGGCACGATGGAGGCGTCCACCGCGAAACTGTTTGCGACCGAGGCGCTGGGCCGTGTCGTCGACGCCGCGGTGCAGATCCACGGCGGCATGGGCTACATGCGCGAGGCCGGCATCGAAACCACGTTTCGCGATGCGCGCATCGTGCGCATCTACGAAGGCACCTCGGAGATCCAGCGCAACATCATTGCCGGATTGCTGCTCAAGACCGATTAGGGTTACGACCTGCGGAATTTTATAAGTTATTGTTTTTATTGGTTTTTATCAAAACACTTCGCGGAGTTTTCACTGATGGCAACGATCCAGGAATTGATGAATCTCGATGACCGCGTCAGCGTCGTCACCGGCGGTGCGACCGGCATCGGCCTGCAGATGGCGAAGGGTCTGGCCGAGGCGGGCTCGAACATCGTGATCTGTTCGCGGCGCGTCGAAGTTTGCGCGGAGGCGGCGGCCCAGATCGAAAAAATCGGGGTCAAGGCGCTGGCGGTCGGCTGTGATGTCACCAAGCCCGACCAGGTCGAGGCGATGAAAGCGGCGGTGCTGAAAAAGTTCGGCCGTGTCGATGTGCTGGTCAACAATGCCGGCCGCGCCTGGGCGGCGCCGCCGGAAGACACGCCGCTGGAGCGCTGGCAGCAGGTATTTGACCTGAACATCACGGCGCCTTTCCTGTGCGCGCAGGTGCTGGGCCGCGAATTCATTCAGCAGAAACGCGGCAAGATCATCAACATCGCATCGATCGCCGGTCTCGTCGGCCGCAATCCGCAGACCTACAACTCGATTGCCTATGGCGCAAGCAAGGGTGCGCTGGTCAATTTCACACGCGACCTTGCCGTGAAATGGGCGCAGCACAACATCCAGGTCAACGCGATCTGCCCGGGGTTTTTCGTCACGCCGATCAACGAAAAACTCTACGCGAAGAACAAGGACAACATCGAGCGCGAGATTCCGCTGAAACGTACCGGCGGGCCCGATGACCTGAAAGGCATTGTCGTGCTGCTTGCTTCGCCGGCGTCCGATTTCATGACGGGGGCGATCATTCCGGTCGACGGCGGTGCGGTGGCCTGGTAAGTCGGCGGCAGGCGGCCACGAGGGGGGCACGCGGGCATTTGGCGGCTGAAATCAACACGGTGACGATAACCGGACATTTGATCTAGAATTGCCCTGCTTAGAAAAGGATCCCGTGAACATCCGTAACGAGCCGTTCTACCGCACTCTGGTCGAGCATTCGCCGGATCCCATCCTGGTGCTGGGGCCGGATCTGAGGGTGGTTTTTTCGACGCTGAAGGATATGGAGGTCATGGGCTTGCCGGGCGTCGAACCCATGGGTACATCCCTGCTGGACTATGCCAGCGTCGAGTACCGTGACGAAATGGCCGGTTGGCTGGAGCGGGTCGTCGCCGATCCGGAGCGCGCGCACCGTTTCGAGTTTGAAGGCAGGCAACGGATCAAGGGCGGCCGGCATCTGGTGGCGGTTGCGAGGAATCTGCGCCGCCATCCGGCAGTTCAGGGTATCGTGGTGACGCTCCAGGATGTGACGACGCAGAGGCGGGCCGAAATGGAGGCGCGTCTCGATGCGATGTACGATAGCCTGACCGGATTCGCGCGGCGTGAATTTTTTTCCGCGCAGATGCACAAGGCCGTCGCGCATGCCGCCCGGCACGGGGAATTTCTGGCGGTGCTGTTCGTCGATGTCGACGGATTCAAGGCGGTCAACGATGCGTTGGGCCATGATGCCGGCGACCGCATTCTGAAGGAGATCAGTGTCAGGCTGCGTGATACGCTGCGCTCGGATGACACCATCGGCCGTGGCCAGTTACTGGAAAACGAAGACCGGATTGCACGGCGCGGTGGCGACGAGTTCACGATTATGCTCACCAAGCTGGGTAGCCCCGTGAATTCGGCGCTGGTGGCCCAGCGCATGCTCGATGCCGTGGCCTTTCCGTACAGCATCGACGGCAAGGAAGTCACGGTGACGATCAGCATCGGCATTGCGGTTTTTCCGCAGCACGGACGCAGCGTGGAAGAGCTGATCAGGAATGCGGACACCGCAATGTATGCCGCGAAAAAGCAGGGCAAGAACATCTACCGGTTCCATGCGGAACCCTGATCAGCCAGGGCAGGACCGGCGCGGGCCGGAGCACCAGATTCGGATCGATAGTGGCGCGGTTTCCTTGCCGTTGCCGCCGGATCGCCAGTCAGTGCAGGAGCATCCGGTCAACTGGGCCGGATGCCGGCGGCTTTGATCACCTTGCGCCACTTTTCGATCTCGGCCTGGATGTGCCGGGCGAATTCCGCTGGGCTGTTGCCGACCGGGTCGGCGCCTTCCTTGGACAGGCGGTCGAACATCTCGGGGCTTTTCAGAATCGCCACCACTTCGGCATTGAGTTTGGTGACGATGTCCGCCGGCGTGCCGGCAGGTGCAAGCAGACCGTACCAGGTCGCCGACTCGTAACCCTGCACCCCGGCCTCGATCATCGTCGGCAGTTCCTTTGCTGCCCGGGAACGCTGGGCGCCGGTTACCGCGAGCGGGCGCAGCCGGTTGTTCTTCACCTGCGGCATCGCCGAAATGATACTGGCGAAGGTCATCGATACCTGACCGCTGACGACATCGACCAGCGCCGGCGCAACGCCCTTGTACGGCACATGCAGCATGTCGATACCGGCGAGCAATTTGAACAACTCGCCTGACAGGTGGCCACCGGTGCCGTTGCCGGCCGAGGCGAACGACAGAGTGCCCGGCTGCCTTTTTGCCAGTGCCACCAGCTCTTTGACCGACTTGGCCGGTACCGACGGGTGGATCAGCAGCATCAGATTCTGCGTGGCGACCAGCGATATCGGCGCGAAATCCAGGACCGGATCATAGGGCAGCGATTTGCGCAGGCTGACATTGGTGGCAAACGAGGCCACCGTACCCATGATCAGCGTATAGCCGTCGGGTGGCGCCTTGGCGACAAGTTCTGCAGCGATCGTGCCGCCGGCGCCGGGCCGGTTATCGACCAGCACCTGCTGGCCCCAGCGCTCGGCGAGCTTGGGGCCAACGGTGCGCGCCAAGGTGTCGACGCTGCCGCCGGGCGTGCTGACGACGACGATGCGAATCGGTCGCACCGGGTAGTTCTGTGCCGCAGCGGAGCAGGTTGTGGCCAGCGCCGCGGTCATGATGATCATCTGCATTGCACGCATGTCATGTTCTCCTCGCAAGCGGCAGCCACCGGTTTCGGCAGCTAGGGTTGAAATCCGACTGAGCCATCATATTTGGCGAGCACATCCGCTCCCGGCAGGAACTCCTCCTCCAGCTTCCTGATTTCGGAGAAGCCGATGAAGGCATGCATGTTGCCGGCCGGGTGGTCGCGGGTCGCGGCCTCGAACCGGTTGACGGCCTCGACATCGTCTCTGGCGAACGCCGCGAAGTAATCGACCATCGCGACAGTCGAGGAACGCAGCGAACCAGTGGCGTTGGATACCATCGCGATACTGAGCTCATTCAGGCGCGTCACCGGCAACCGCGGTGAAACGCCGGTGCGGTTGAAGTGCAGGGGCCCCTTGATCTCTCTGGCGCAGCGCTCGAGTTCGGCCTCGGAGGTCAGTGCTTCGGGGAAAATCATGTCCGCACCGGCATCGAGGTAGGCATTGGCGCGGCGGACCAGTTCATCGATGCTGCCGCCGGTGACGCCGCGTGCGTCGCAGCGCGCAATCAGCACGAAATCGGGGTCGAGTTCACGGCGCACACGGTCGGCAGCGCGCAGCTTGCCGGTCATCTCTTCCACTGCGACGATCTGCTTGCCGGCGACATGGCCGCAGCGTTTGGGCGCGACCTGATCCTCGATATGGATGGCAGCAGCACCTGCGGTGATGAAATCCTCGACGGTGCGCATCACGTTGATGGCATTGCCGAAACCGGTGTCGGCGTCGGCAATTACCGGGATTTTCACGGCGCGCGCGACATAGCGCGTGATCATCACGATCTCGTCCAGGGTGACCAGGCCGACATCGGGTTTGCCGAGCAGGGACGCCGACACGCCGTAGCCACTCACCCCGCAGCACCGAAAGCCGGCATTCTCGATGATCTTTGCCGACAGCGCGTTGTAGGCGCCGGGTTTGACGAGGGTCTTGCCGCAGCGCAGCAGGCTGCGCAACTCGCTGCCGGGACTGGTTCGCATCATGCCTCCTCCACAGTGTCCGCCATTGTAGTGCAGGGGCCGGAGTTGCAGGACTGCGTAGTCCGGCACCGGCAACGATCGGGTGCGGCGGACCCGCGTCAACCGATGCTGCGCGCCCGCCCGTAGAGCAGCGTGACGTTGACGCGGCGGTTCGTGTAGCCCGGCCTGAAATGCAGTTCGTCGGTGATATGAATCAGGCTGGAGTCGAACAACACACAGCGATTCTCGCGGTACGGCACACGCATCGGCCTGGCGCCATGCGCCTCCAGAAAAGCTTTCATCTTGGGCTGATTGGTGTTGTAGTCGGCAAAGGTCCAGCTGGTGGGAGCCGGCACGTCGTAGACCACCATGCCGCCGGTCGATTTGTCCGCGCAGGCCTCGTCCGGCGCGATCCAGAAGTTGACATTCACCTTGGCGAAGTCGGCGTGCATGTTGATGCCCTGCAGTCGCTGGTCGTATTTGAATCCCCACGCCTGCAGCAGCGGCAGGTCGCCGATGACGCGCGGCATCGCCTGGCGGAGTTCGTCGGCAATGGCGAGCAGCACGGGCGGCGCGAAGCCCTGGGTCAGCAGTGCGCCGAGGTAACCTTCGCCCGCCTCCAGTTTCCACACGTTCGCCTCTTCGCAGTGGCGGCGCAGCGCGGCGAGCGCGCCGGGTGACAGGAAGTTGTCGATGGCGACGACCGGAGGCCGGTTCGACAGGTATTGCTGCTCAATCGCACCGTAGTCGTTGCGTCCGAGTGCGGGCCCGGAGAACGGTGCCACGGGAAAGTGGTGGACGGTGGCCAGCGCGTGCCTCAGCGCGTCGGCGTCGCCGCCCGCGGGTGCAAACGTTTTCCCGACGTCCCCGGTTTGAGCGTAATAACGCTGCAGCGTGTCGAGCGCGTTGCGGCCGGCACTGTCGAGCAGACCGCGCTGCGCCAGCAGTTCGAGCTGCTCGTAGTCATGGCGAATGCGCGGCTCCGTCACCGGCCACGACACCATATGGAGCGCAGTGCGCTGGCGGATGGCGAGGGACCGCGACTCCTCGAACAGGCGCGCGGCACCATCCAGATCGCGTCGTGCCAGTGCGGCCTTGCCGAGGATGGCGAGGCATTCGATGTCGCCGTGCATCTCCGCATGGCGAGTGCGCTCCAGTTCTGCCAGACCGGCCGTATTGCGCGTATCGGCCAGTATCGCCGCAAGTCCCTGAATTGCAGTCACGGGCTTTTGGCCGGACGCCAGTGCGCTGCGGAATGCCGCTTCCGCCCGCACGGCGTCGTCGACGCCCGCATACGCCGTACCCAGTTCGGTGTGGATCTCGGGGCTAACGGCTTCCGGCGCGGCCAGCTCGAGCCGCATGCCGATCGCAGTGTAGTAGTCGCCCAGCTTGTTCATGCAGCGCATCAACTGCAGGATTGCCTGTGGCGAACCCTGAAAGACCTTGTGTGCCCGCAGGGCGTTGCCGAACGCCTCGTGATAATTGCCGACCGCCTGATTGGCACGACTGAGCGTCAACAGCGCGCGGAAATCATCCGGATCGGCGAACATCACTGCCGAAGCGAGCTTGTAGGCCTGCCGCCAGTCCTCAACGGCCAGGGCAATTTCCGCCATGACGGTCAGCAGGAACGTTTCATTGGCAGGAGGGTTCGGCAGCCGCTGCTGGATATAGGCGTCGGCTTCGTCGAACAGACCGTTGGCCTGCAGCAGCATCAGGAATACCGCCGCGGCGTCGTATCCGGCGCGCGGATCCCGGGCCGCGGGGCGCCCGAACGCCAGCGCCTGCGCAGGGCCGTCGTCCGCTACCATGACCGCCAGCGCCTGCGCCATGCTCTTTGCCCAGCTTTCCTGCCAGGCGCGCGATTCGCAGACATGACGCATTGCCGCGAGATCGCCGCAGATCAGCAGGCATACGGCGGCTTCAAACGCGTCTTCGTCGGAGGACGGGGGGGTCGATCCCAGCAGCGAGTAAGCGGCTGCGCTTCTGCCGGAGGAGCGCAGCGATTTAATTTCCTGATAAGCCGGGGAGAGCATGTTCACTGCATTAGGGAGGTCAGATGCGATTCTACCGCGCTTCCCGCCGTCGTCAGTGCGCTCCGGGCTGCGGATCGCGACGCTATCGCATCGCGCCGGCAGCGGATGGTGTTGCCACGCGACGTGCCAAGCGGCAGTCCGCCATCTGAGAACCCGCCCATGAACCAGCCATCGCTGGTTAGAATGGCCTTCATTTCACGAAAGGAAAAGCCATGTCCAGCAGAGGCCGCCAGTTCAAGGACCTGATCAACAGCAAGGAGATTCTGATCCAGCCCGGCGTCTACGACGGCTACAGCGTGCGACTGATCGAACGCGCGGGTTTCAAGACTGCGTCGATTTCCGGCGCCGGGGTGTCGGAGAGCCGCATGGGCTGGGCCGACCGCGGCGTGATGACTTTCGAGGAGAATCTCAACAACGCGCGGCGGCTGGCCGACTGCTCGGACCTGTTGCTGCGTGCCGATGCCGACACCGGGTATGGCAACGCGATGACCGTCCATTTCGTGGTGCGCGCCTTCGAGAAGGCCGGCATGGCGGCGCTGATGATCGAGGACCAGGTCTGGCCCAAGCGCTGCGGCCACATGGCGGGCAAGGCCTGCATACCGGCCGAGGAAATGGTGCAGAAGGTGAAGGCCGCAGTCGACGCGCGCCGCGACAACGATTTCGTGATCGTCTCGCGCACGGATGCCGCGGGCCCGCATGGCGTGGACGAGGCGATCCGCCGGTTGAATATGTACGCCGAGGCCGGCGCCGATGTGATGTACGCCGACGCCCTGTTGTCGAAGGCCGACATTGCCAAGGTCGCGAAGAACGTGCCGAAGCCGTTAATCGTGAATATGGGCCTCGGCATGCGCCCGCGCAAGACCACGCCGCTGATGAGCCCGAAGCAGCTGCAGGACATCGGCGTCGCGGCGGTCAGTTATCCGCGCCTGCTGACCACGGCCGCGCTGCGCGGCATGATGAATGCGCTCGACGTGTTCAAGGACGAGGTCGTCGGCCAGAACAGGGTAGTCGAACGCACCGACCTGCAGGTCGGCTTCGAGGAGCTCAATGATCTGATGGGCATGAAGATCCTCGATGAGATGGAACGCAAGTACACCGGCGGTTGAGCCGGAGGAGAGCCCCATGGGCATGACCATTGCAGAAAAAATCCTCGCCGCGAAAAGCGGTCGCAAGACCGTGGCGCCGGGGGACGTGGTCACGGTGGACGTCGATACCGTGATCCTGTTCGACAACAACTTCATGCCCAACAACTGGCGCGAAATACTGCAGGTCGCCGATCCGGCGAAAATCGTCGTGACCTTCGACCATCGCGTGCCGGCACCGACGCAGCAGGCGGCCGCGGCGCAGGTCACCGGGCGTGCCTTCGTTCGGAAGTTCGGCATCAAACGTTTCCACGACGTCGGTCACAACCAGGGCATCAGCCACCAGCTGGTCGCCGATTACGGCTATGCGCTGCCGGGTTCGGTGCTGTTGTGCAGCGATTCGCATACCTGCAGTGCGGGCGTGTTCAACTGCCTCGCGCGCGGCGTCGGCGGCCCGGACATCATCTACGCGGCGATCAAGGGCCAGACCTGGTTCCGCTGCGGCGAGACCGTCCGTTACGAGCTCGGTGGCACGCTGCCGGCCGCGGTCACCGCCAAGGACGCTTTCCTGCAGATTGCCGGCGTCCACGGCGATCACGCGACGATGAACGTCGAATATGGCGGCCCGGGCGTCGCCGGCCTGTCGATCAACGCGCGCAAGACGCTGACGGCGATGTCGGCCGAACTGTCGGCGGAGTTCGCCACCTTCGAGGCGGACGCAGCGCTGGAACAATGGATCAGGGCGCGCAACCCGGCGCCGTTCATGTCGGTGCGGCCCGATGGCAACGCGCAGTATCACGCAGTGCGCCAGGTCGACTTGGCGGCGCTGGAGCCGCTGGTGGCGCTGCCCGACAGCGTCGTCAACAACTCGCAGCCGGTGGGCCGCGCGGCCGGAACGCGCATCGACCAGGCCTATGTCGGTTCCTGTGCCAACGGCACGCAGGACGACATCGAGCTTGCTGCACGCGTGGTCAGAGGCCGGCGCGTCGCGCCCGGCGTGCGCTTCATCGTCGTGCCGGCTTCACAGACGGTCTATCGCGA
The DNA here is from genome assembly GCA_003820645.1 of Betaproteobacteria bacterium. Lineage (GTDB taxonomy): Bacteria > Pseudomonadota > Gammaproteobacteria > Burkholderiales > SG8-41. The sequence continues at coordinate 9,740 of RPOR01000029.1, read as the reverse complement.
CACGGTGGCGAGCGGCGCGGTGCAGACGCTGCTCGAGGCCGGTGCGATGATCGCGCCGCCGACCTGCGGCGCCTGCGGCGGCGGGCATATGGGCGTGCTCGGGCCGGAGGAAGTCTGCCTGACTTCGAGCACGCGCAACTTCAAGGGGCGCATGGGCGATCCGAGTTCCCGCGTCTACATGGCGTCGCCGGCGACGGTGGCGGCCTCGGCGCTGACCGGCGTCATCACCGACCCGCGGGAGTTTCTGAATTGAACAAACTGATTCACCGCCAAGACGCCAAGAGCGCCAAGAAAACCGGTACATCTTCGAGAACACCGAAATGGCTTTTTAAGCCGAATCAATTTCGGCATGCAAGGGATGCAGCGGTCTGCTTGGCTTTTGGTTCTCTTGGCGCTCTTGGCGGTTAAATAGTTTTTTCGGGGTTCAACATGCACTTCAAAGCACGCGTCTGGATCGTCGGCGACAACATCAACACCGACCTGATCCTGCCCAACAAGGCGTTCTACCTGACGCACGAGGAACAGGCGCAGTACGTGTTCCACGCCAACCGGCCGGGCTGGGCGCAGCAGGTCAGGCCGGGCGACATTCTCATCGGCGGCCGCAATTTCGGCATGGGTTCCAGCCGCGCGGCGGCGCGCTCGCTGAAGACGCTCGGCCTGTCCTGCCTGATCGCAGAGTCGCTGAACGGGTTGTTCCTGCGCAACTGCGTCAACTTCGCGTTTCCGGCGCTGGAGTGTCCGGGTGTGCATGCGGCATTCACCGAGGGTGAAGTAGCCGCGGTCGAATTTGATACCGCGCAGGTGCGTAATGTCACGCGCGGCACTACACTGCAGGGCAAACCATTGCCGGCGCCGCTGATGGCGCTGGTCCACGCCGGCGGGGTATATCCGCTGCTTGAGCGGGAGGGTTTGATCGCGCCCAAGCGGCAGCAAGCCTGAACGACAATGGCCGTCGCATCCCCGCAGAATTTCCTGCGCTGGCGCCAGCCACTGTGCGTCACCGGACCGGCTTCGCCCGCCGCTACCGCGGCGCGGCTGAAGACCCTGTTGTCATCCGGCCGGTTCAGCGTGCGCGACCGGCTCGTGGGATCGCTCAAGGAGTCCCGCCTGCGCGTGTGGAAAAAGAATCTCGCCGGCTACGCCGGGGATGTCGTGGAGTTCGACGGCGTACTGCGCGCGGGTGGTGCAGGCACCGTCATCGAAGGCACATTGCGCTACCGTCTGCACACGAAAATCCAGTTTACGGGTCTGCTGTTAACAGGTCTGGGCATCGTCGCCGCAGGCCTGCTGCGACAGCTCTACAGCGCGGACGGCCACCTGCTCGCGCTCGGCGCTTTCGTCACTGTCCTGACGCTGATCTGGATTTACGCGGGCCGTAAGACCAGGCACCTGCAAGTGCGTTTCATCGCGGACCAGCTCAACGCGGTGATCGCACAGAAGGCATAAATATCAATAAAAACAAAAACTTGTAAAGTACCGCCGGAGCGCCTATACAGACCACCAGTGGCGCACGAGGTGAAAGTACACCGGCGCGGCAAAGCACACCGAGGCTACGCGGTCGAGCATGCCGCCGCCCTCGACCCCGATGCCCCAGTCCCTGATACCGCGGTCGCGTTTCATCGCGGACAGCACCAGTCCGCCGAAGAAGCCCATCAGCGTCGTGGCCAGCGACACCAGCGCTGCTTCGGTCACCGCGAACGGTGTCATCCACGATAACAGCATGCCGAGCACGACGGCGGCGGCAATGCCGCCGATGAAACCTTCGACCGTCTTGTTCGGCGACACCTGCGGCGCGATCTGGTGCCTGCCGCAGATACGGCTGCAGACGTGGTGCAGGATGTCGCCGCTTTGCACGATCAGCACCAGGAACACGATCAGGAACACGTTGCGTCCCTCGTATCCCGGGATGCGCACATTGAGCAGCGCCGGTATGTGCGAGATGCAGAACACCGTGACCATCAGCGCCCACTGGATGGTGCCGGTGCGCTCCATGAAATTGCGGGCGTCGGCCTTTACTGCAGACAGAATGGGCAGGAACAGGAACGCGTAGACGGGAATGAACACCGCATACATGCCGTACCAGTCGAGGCCGATCAGGAAATACTGGAATGGCAGCACCACGAAAAATGCCATGACCAGCGCTTGATGGTCACCGCGGCGGGTCGGGGCGATGGTCAGGAATTCGCGCAGCGCGGTGAATGACACAAAGGCGAACAGCACGATGACACCGGTGCGGCCGGCAAGCAGCGCGACGCCGATGGTGACGGTCATCATCCACCACGCCTGGATGCGCAGGTTCAGGTTGTCGATCAGCGGGTGCGGATGGCCGTCGGCGGCGCTGAGCTTGAGCCAAGCGCCGAGTGCAGAGACGGCGACCAGCAGCAGGATCACGCCGGCGCTGATCAGCAGGGTGCCCTGGAAGTGGGTCAGCGTGCTCATGCTTCCTCCGGCCGTGCCGCCGCCCGGGTCGCCAGCAGGGCATTGCGGATGCGCGCGAGGAATGCTTCCTTTTCTTCACCCGGCTGCAGCCGCAGCGGTGTGCCGAAAGCGATAGAGCACAGCAGCGGTACGGGTACGATCTCGCCCTTGGGCAGCAGCCGGCCGAGGTTGTCCATCCACACCGGCACCAGGTCCACCTGCGGGCACTGCTGCGCGAGATGGAAAATGCCGCTCTTGATCGGCAGCAGCAGCTCATCCGTGGTGTTGCGCGTGCCTTCCGGAAAAATGATCAGCGAATCGCCGCCATGGACCGCGGCAGCCATGATGTCCACCGGATCGACACTGCTGTTCTCGCGGCTGCGTTCGATGACGACCCCATGCAGCACCTCGTGGATGATGTAGCGCTTCAGCGCGCTGGCGTCCCAGTAATCCGCGCCCGCAACCGGCCGTGTCGTGCGCCGCAGGTCGATGGGCAGCGAGGCCCAGATCAGCGCGAAGTCGGCGTGGCTGTTGTGGTTGCCGAAATAGATGCGCTGCACCGGCACCGGCGCACACCCCAGCCAGCGCGCCTGCGCGCCGGTGATCAGCCGCGTGAAACGCGTCAGCATCCACGACGCGGCCTCGGGCACCGGGCGCCGCAGAAATTCAGTCGATTGCAGCATCCCCTCCAGATTTTCCGATCCGGGGCTCGTTTGTGGTGTATGTCGCGTGTTGTCCCGGGCACCGGCATTGTAGACGAGCGGCGCGCTGTGCGCCGCCCCGGCATTGACACCGACGTTGCGGCATTTGGTATAGTCGCCAGCGCCATGCCGCACGGCTGCAGGCCGCCGTTCGCGTTCATCACCCATCCACGGAGGACTCCATGTCGAAAATCACGCTGCAGCAAGCCAATACCATCATCGAGAAGGCCTTCGCCAAAGCCAGGGAAATGAAAGTGAACCCGCTGGCGATCGTCGTGCTGGATGCCTCCGGCCATATCGTTGCGGCGCAGCGCCAGGACAACGCGACGATGTTCCGGTTCGATGTCGCGCTGGGCAAGGCCTGGGCCGCCGTCGCGATGGGCTGCTCGAGCCGTGCGCTCGCCGGGCGCGCCAAGGAAAACCCCAATTTCATGATCACGCTGGCCGCCACCGCACAGGGCAAATTCCTGCCGCAGCCGGGCGCCGTGCTGATCAAGGACGCAGCCGGCAATGTCGTCGGTTCCGCGGGCGGCAGCGGCGGCACCGGTGACGAAGATGAAGCCGTGTGCGCGTACGGTGCCGAGCAGGCCGGCCTGAAGCCGGTGATCTGAGCGACCTGCCGGGAACAACGTCATGGCAACAACCGCGGAAACAAAGACCCAGGGTGCCGTCAAGGGCGGCAACGGCAAGTTCATTTTCCCGCTGACCGAGATGGGCAAGATCGCGGCCGGCACCGGCTATTCGACGGCAATGGGGCCGGTCGTCGAGGGCGAGCGCATGCAGTGTGCGCTGGTGACCAAGGCCAGGGGCACCGGTTCGCGGCCGCACCTGCATCCGAACGAACAGTGGAATTACATCGTCAAGGGTACGCTGCGGGTCAAGGTCGGCGACGGTGCCGAGCAACTCTGCGGCCCCGGTACGCTGCTCTATTTTCCGGCGAACATCGTGCATTACACGATTGCCACGCCCGAGGAAGATGTGGTGTTCTTTGCGGTGAAGGACCTGTCGCACGGCATCATCGGCAAAGCCGCCGACGGCACGATGGCCGGCGGCCATTACGATCCGGGCTACGGTCCGCAGCCGACGTAATGCCGCACACCCTTCCTGCCCAGCCGGGCATGGCGCTGGCCGACGTCGACACGCCGGCGCTGCTCCTCGACCTCGATGCTTTTGAGCACAACCTGCAGCGGCTCAACGAATCGCTCGCCGGGCGCAAGCTCATGCTGCGGCCGCATGCCAAGAGCCACAAGTGCCCGCAGATTGCACTGCGCCAGATTGCGCTGGGCGCAGTCGGCGTGTGCTGCCAGAAAGTCAGCGAGGCCGAAGCGATGGTCGAAGGCGGCGTGCCGGACGTGCTGGTTGCCAATGAGGTCGTCGGTGCAGCCAAACTCAGGCGCCTGGCGGCGCTGGCGAAGCAGGCGAAGGTCACGGTCTGTGCCGATGACGCGGGCAACGTCCGGGACATCGATGCCGCCGCGCGCGAATTCGGCGTCACCATCGACGTGCTGGTCGAAGTCAATGTCGGTGCCAACCGCTGCGGCGTCGAACCCGGCGAGCCGGCACTGGGCATCGCGCAGGCCATCGCCGCCTGCAAGAATCTGCGCTATGCCGGCCTGCAGGCCTACCAGGGCGGCGCGCAGCACCTGCGCAAGGTCGACGAACGCCGTGCCGCGATTGCTGCGGCGGTGGATGGCGTGCAGCGCACGCTGGCGCTGATCGCGAAGGCGGGCCTGCCGCGCGGCAAGGTCACCGGCGCCGGGACCGGCACCTATTTGTTCGAAGCCGCGAGCCAGGTCTATGACGAGTTGCAGGTCGGCTCCTACATTTTCATGGATGCCGATTATGCGAAGAACGACTGGACCGAAAGCGGCATTCCGCGCTTCGAGCACAGCCTGTTCGTGTGGACCACGGTGATGAGCCGCACGCGGCCCGATGTCGCCATCGTCGATGCCGGACTGAAGGCTTCCAGTGTCGATTCCGGCATGCCGCGGGTCGCCGATTTTCCGCAAGCGGAGTTCCTGAAGGCCTCCGACGAGCATGGCGTAATCAGACTCAACGGCGCATCGGGTTTTGCGCTGGGGGACAAGATCAGGCTGATTCCCGGCCACTGCGATCCGACCGTGAACCTGTATGACCATTATGTCTGTGTGCGTGGCGCGCGCGTCGAGGCCCTGTGGCCGATCACTGCGCGTGGCGCGGTCTGGTAAAAAGAGAGAATCGAGGCGCGATGGCGGCCATCAGGAAAATCGGTTTCGTCGGTGTCGGCAACATGGGCAATCCGATGGCGGCGAACCTGCTGAAGGGCGGGTTCGAGGTCACGGTGTTTGACGCGCGTCCGGAGACGGCCGCGGCGTTTGTCGCGCAGCATGGCGGCAGGGCGGCGGCATCGCTGGCCGAACTCGCGCGCGGCGCCGACGCCGTGATCACGATGCTGCCCAATGACAAGATCGTGCGCGCGGTGATGCTCGATGGCGGCGGCGCGGCATCCGCAATGGCGCGCGGGGCGGTGCTGATCGACATGGGCACCTGCGATCCGACCGGTACGCAGCGGACCGCGGCAGCACTGGAGAAACTCGGTCTGCACATGGTCGATGCGCCGGTAATGGGCGGCGTGGTGTTTGCCAAGGACGCCACGCTCGACATCATGGCCGGCGGCAGTGCGGAACTGGTCGCGCGCTGCACTCCGGTGCTGAAGGCCATGGGCCGCAGCGTCATGGCTTGTGGTCCCGTCGGCGCGGCACATGCAATGAAGGCGCTGGCCAACTACGTCAACGCCTGCGCGCTGATCAACGCCATCGAGGCGCTGACCATCGGCAAGAAGTTCGGCCTCGATCCGAAAATGATGGCGGATGCGCTGGTGCCGATGTGTGCCGGCCGCAATCATCCGATCGAGAAAAAAGTCATCCCGCAGATCCTCACGCACAAGTACGCCACCGGCATGGCGCTGGCGTTCATCGCCAAGGATGTCAAAATCGCCGTCGATACCGCACACGCGCTGGGTGCCGCGGTGCCGCTGGGCGAGAAAGTCTCGGAACTGTGGAATGACGCCGTCGACAAGATCGGCGCCACGGTCGACCAGACCGAAATCGTGCGCTACTGGGAAGAGGCAACCGGCGTCAGACTCTGACGACGCTGTTGCAGCATGCGGTAGATGCAAAACACCGCCGAGCCCGCCAGCAGGTGTTTCAGCGTATGGCCGCTGACGAGGCCTGCGGTGAGCGTATAGGTTTGGTGATCGTGGAACTCGGCGATTTTGGCCAGCACGTATAAACCGAAACCGTAGAGCAGATAGTGCCGGTGCGTGTAGCGGGCGGGGAATGCCGCGACCAGGTACGGGATGGCCAGCAGCGGTGCGCCCTGCACCCAGATATAGAGTCGCAGATCACCGCTGTACCGCCACCAGAACACGCTGGCGATGCCGGCCAGGACCGCAGCGACCAGCAGCAGGATTTCGCGCAGATTATCCAGGTGTTCGCTGAGCAGTGCGCTGAAGAGCGCCATGAAAGCGACCGCCATCGGCAGCCGGTCCCAGGCCAGCGAGTGGTCAGCGGGCGCGGCGTGGTAATAGGCCGAGCCCAGAAAAACCAGCGCCACACCGGCAAAAAACACCTGCCATGCACGCCGCGCGCCGCAGTCAGGATGGCGATGACACCACCGCAACCCCGCGGCGCCGCAGAGAAGAAACAGCGCATTGGATGCGATGTTGGCGAAGCTCTGCACGCCGAGAAAGGTCCGTGCATCCGCATACGCATGGTAGGCCTGATCCTGCCGGATCGGGCTGTCGTGCAGCAGCATCAGGCCGGCGAGCGGCGCGAGCATCACCAATACCAGTGCCACCACGCGACTGCAATACCCGGGCTGCGGGTTTCTCTCCATATGGCCATGCTACCGCACGGCGGTTGATGCGCGTAATCGTGTGCACCGCTCCCCATGGCCCCCGATCACGATTACTATTCGGCTTTCGACCTTAGGCGGAGGATGTGCAATGGCTGCTGCAGAAAAAGCAAAAGTGGTGCTCGGCACGGCAACACCCGGCGGCGGGTTCCCCGCCTACGGCTGGCCGTATGCGGAAGTGCTCAATGCGACCGACCCGACACTCGACATCGAGCCGATCAACACCAAGGGCAGCGGTGAGAACGTCGGCCGCATCGATGACGGCTCGCTCGACATCGCGCTGGCCACCGGCGAGGTCACCTACGAAGCCGTCAACGGCATTGGGCGCGCGCCGTGCAAAAACATCCGCATCATCAACGCCACCTATTCGCAGGCGGGCATGTTCATGGTACGCGCCGACAGCCCGTACCAAACAATCTCCGACCTCGTCGGCAAGACCGTGGTCTGGGGCGCTTCGAGCTCGGGCTTCGTCGTGCTCGCGCGTTACGTGTTCGACGGCCTGAGGCTCGACATCAAGAAGGATTTCGACGCGCGCCTGCTGGAGAAGGCTGGCGACGGCCCGCCCCTGGTCAACAGTGGCGAGGCGGCGGCGATGTGGGGCGGGGGCGTCGGCTGGCCGCCATTCATGAACATCGCGAAGAACCCGAAGGGCATGCGCTTCATCTCGCCCAGCGCGGACGAGATCAAACGCATCCAGGCCAAGCATTCCTTCCTGAAACAGACGACCATGCCCGCGGGCAGTTATCCCGGGCAGCAGGGGCCGGTGAATTCGGTGGGATCGTGGCCGTTTGTGCTGGCGCGCGCGTCGCTGCCGAATGACGTGGCTTATCGCCTGGGGAAGGCCCTGCACACCGGTCATGCTGCGCTGGCCGCGAAACTCGACCAGGCGCAGGAATCGACGCTGGCCAACACGCTGGCCGCGGCGCCGACCCGGGACCTGATTCATCCCGGGGTGCTGCAGTACATGAAAGAGATTGGTTTGGTCTAGAAGCCGTACAGCCGGGCAGGGTTGGCCACCAGCACCTGCTCGCGCTGGGTCGCATCCGGCACCCAGTCGAGCAGCAGGTCGGTGAGGTCGCCGTCATTGGGGATCTGCCCCTTGTGCATCACATGCGGCCAGTCGGTGCCCCAGATCACCTGCGCGGCATTGGCTTTCAGCAGCGCGTGGGCGTAGGGCACGGTGTCGGCGTGCGGCAGGTCATGCGCCGAGATGCGGTACGGCCCCGTCAGTTTCACCCACGCCTTGCCCGCCTGCATCAGCCGCAGCAGCGCCTGGAAGCCGGGATTGTCGGTGCCCGGGCAGCCCTTCATGTAGCCGAGATGGCCGAGCACGATCGGCACCGGGAAATCAGCGAACGTGCGGTCAAGGTCCGGAAATTCGTCCGCATGAATCAGGAATTCCATGTGCCAGCCCATGGGGGCGATGCGCGCCGCGAGCGGGCGCAGCACCTCCAGCGGCAGCGTGCCCGGCTTGCGGTCTTTGACGTCGACGATGTTGACACGCACGCCGCGGATGCCGCCAGCATCGAGCACTTTCAATTCGGTATTGCCGATGGCCGGATCCACCACCGCGACGCCGCGCAGGCGCTGCGGGTCGGCCTTCATCGCATCGAGCATCGCCGCATTGTCGGCGCCGTAGACGCTGGGCTGGATCAGTACCGCGCGAGTCACGCCCAGCGTGTTGAGCATGTGCCGGTACTGATCCGGCAAACAGTCGGGCGGCGTGTAGACGCGTGCCGGCGAATAGTCGTAGCGCGCCGCCGGCCCCATCACATGGGCGTGGGTGTCGCAGGCGTTCGCCGGCATCCTGAATTGCGGCGGATGCGGATTGAAGTCCGGACCCGCGCACAGCGGTGCGGCAGCAGTAGGCGTATTGACGGACATGGGATCCAGGGAGTGATTATAAGTATTTGATTTTATTGATATTATTATGCAGCCTTTAATCCCGGCATCGTGAACTCGATGGCCTTGAGCTCGGCGGCGAGCGAGGCACGCTGCTCGTTCGACAGTTCCACCAGCGGCGGACGCACGGTGCACCACTGTTCGTCGCCGTTGTAGTGGGCGATGCCGGCCTTCAGTGCGGCGATCATCAGGTACTTGGAGCCGAAGGTATTGCGCGCGATGTCGAGCGCCTTCTGCTGCGCTTCGGCATCGGCGTTTTTCCATTCGCGGTAGAGCTTGTCGATCGCCGCCGGGTTGACGTTGGCGGTGGCCGAGATGCAGCCGGCACCGCCGTTTTTCATGTTGGCGAGCAGGAAGGATTCGCTGCCGGCGAACACGTCGAAACCGCTCTTGGCGAAGTTGTCGAGCATCATCCTGGTGTTGTTCCAGTCGCCCGAGCTGTCCTTCATGCCGGCGATGGCGGTGGGATATTTCTTCAGCAGCCGTTCGACCAGCTTCGGCGTGATGCCGACCACGGCGACCGGCGGGATATGGTAGAGGTAGATGCGCAGCCGGTCGTCGCCGACGCGCTCGATGATCTCGGAGTAGTTGCGGTAGAGGCCCTCGTCGCTGACGCCCTTGTAATAGAACGGCGGCAGCATCAGCACGCCGGCACAGCCGGCCTTCACCGCGTGTTCGGTGAGCCTGACCGAGTCCGACAGCGCGCAGCAGCCGGTACCGGGCATCATCCGCTGCGGATCGACGCCGGCGGCGAGCAGCGCGTCGAGCAGCGCAATGCGCTCGTTCACCGACAGCGAATTGGCTTCGCTGTTGGTGCCGAACGCG
>RPOR01000028.1 GCA_003820645.1 Betaproteobacteria bacterium | reverse complement strand
CGGCAATCTGCTCCCCGCCGTGCAGCTTGTCGCGCGGCGCGAGAATCCTGCCATCGACGGTGACCCGGCCCTCCCGCACCCACGCCGTCAGTCGTGCCCGGGAATACTCCGGCAGCAGCCGGGCCAGCGCCTGGTCCAGGCGCAAGCCGACGCAGGCGGCAGGCACCGCGATGCGATGCTCAGCCGGAACGGTGGTGTTTTCGGTATAATTTTCGGATGACAAATCAGGGCTCATTGATACAGCGCATTCTAGCGGTATTCCTCATCCTTGCCGTCGGCGGCTGCGGCATTTTCGGCGGCAGCGAGGTGGACGAGACGCGCGGCTGGTCCGTGCAGAAACTCTATGCCGAAGCCCGGTCCGAGCTTGCGGATCGCAACTTCGAGAATGCGATCAAGCATTACGAGCGCATCGAGTCGCGTTATCCGTTCGGCCGGTTTGCGCAGCAGGCGCAGATCGAAGTGGCTTACGCGCACTGGAAGAACGAGGATCCTGCTTCCGCGCTGGCCGCGATCGACCGCTTCGTCAAACAGCATCCGAACCACCCGAGCGTGGACTACATGTATTACCTGCGCGGTCTGATCAATTTCAATGACGACCTGGGGATCATGGGTTTTGTCAGCGGGCAGGATCTGTCCGAACGCGATCCGAAGGCGGCGGCAGATGCGTTTGCGGCATTCAAGGAACTGGCGGTACGGTTCCCCGAGAGCAAATACACGCCGGACGCGATACAGCGCATGAACTATCTGGTCAATACGCTGGCGTCACATGAAGTCCATGTCGCGCGCTATTACCTGAAGCGCAAGGCCTATGTGGCTGCCGCCAACCGGGCGCAATATGCGCTGAAAACGTACCCGGGCGCACCGGCGAACGAGGAAGGGCTGGTCGTCATGGTCAAGGCCTACGATGCACTGGGCTTGACGACGTTGCGCAACGATGCGGAGCGCGTGCTGCTCAAGAACTTTCCGGACAGCGTTTACCTGAAGGGCGGTCCGAACAAGGACGTGTCCTGGTGGCAGATCTGGAACTGGTAGTTCCGGTTTCAGCGCGCAAAACGCCGCACCACGGTCATCAGTTCCGTGATCGCCTGGTCGCCGCGGTTGGCTTTGACCGCATCGGCAACACACCCCTTGGTGTGATCTTCCAGCAACTGCAGTGCCACCGCGTCCAGCGCGGACTGGATCGCCGCGACCTGGGTCAGCACGTCGACGCAATACCGGTCCTCACCGATCATCTGCGCGACGCCGCGCACCTGGCCGGCAACGCGGTTCAGGCGTTTCAGCAGCGCTTGTTTGTGCGGCTGTGCGACCGGTGGATGATGGCACTCGGTGTGCGCCGCGAGCCGTTTGCGCTCAGTCGACGTCATAACCGGCATCCGTGATCGCAGCCTTGAGGGTCTCGGGGCTGGCCAGTGCCGGGTCGTAGGTCACTGCGGCCCGCGCCTGTTCGAGCGACACGTCGGCCTGGGTGACGCCGCTGATGCTGCTCAGCACGCGTTTGACGCTGGCGACGCAGCCCATGCAGGTCATGCCTTTGACGGGGATGCTGGTGGTTTCCATGCTGTTCTCCTTGCGGTATGGTTTGAGGGAATGACTGGCTGGTGATGGGTGATGAGTCGTGCGTCCGGTCATGCGCGCATTGCGCATCACCGCCCCGCCGGCCGCCAGCGCTTGAGCAGCAGCGAATTGCTGACCACGGACACCGAACTCATCGCCATCGCCGCGCCGGCGATCACCGGGTTGAGCATCCCCGCAGCCGCCAGCGGGATGCCCAGCACGTTGTAGATGAACGCGAAAAACAGGTTCTGCCTGATTTTGCGAAAAGTCGCGCGTGACAGCCGTATGGCATCCACTGCGCTCAGCAAGTCGCTGCGCATCAGCGTGACATCGGCGGCATGGATCGCCACGTCGGAGCCGGTGCCGATCGCAAAACTGACTTCGGCGGCTGCCAGTGCCGGCGCGTCGTTGACACCGTCGCCGATCATGCCGACGTGCCGGCCTTGCTGCTGCAGCGCGGTCACTCGCTGCGCCTTGTGCTGCGGCAGCAGTTCCGCCTCGAAACGGGTGACGCCGGCTTCGCGGGCGATTCGCGCTGCAGTACGCTGGTTGTCACCCGTGAGCATGATGACTTCAATGCCCAACGCCTGCAGCGCCGCTACTGCTTCGCGTGACGTTGGCCGCAGTGGATCGGCAATGGCGATCAGACCGAGCACGCTAACGCCGTAGGCGATACCGATGACGGTCTTGCCTTGATTCTGCAGCCGTGCGACCGCCTGTTCGTCGAGGTCAAGGCCGTTGCTGGCGATAAACTGCGGCGAGCCAAGCAGGGCGGGTTTGCCGTCGATCACGGCGCGTACGCCCTTGCCGGCGACGGCCTCGAAGTCCTGCACCAGTGCGATGCCAATCTGACGTTCGCGCGCGTGTTCGATCACGGCACGAGCCAGCGGATGTTCGGAACCGTTTTCCAGCGTTGCGGCGATGCGCAGCAGGCCGGCTTCGTCCGTGGCAGCGGCGACGATGACATCGGTCACCGCTGGTTTGCCCTGGGTCAGCGTGCCGGTCTTGTCGAGGACCAGCGTGTCGATGTGGCCGGCACGTTCCAGTGCTTCGGCATTCTTGATCAGCACGCCGGCGCGAGCGCCGACGCCGCTGCCAACCATGATTGCGGTCGGCGTGGCGAGACCCAGCGCGCAGGGGCAGGCGATGACGAGTACCGCGACTGCGGGAACCAGGGCCTCCGCCCAGGAACCCGCATACCACCACCAGCCGGCGAAAGTCAGCAGTGCCAGTGCAATGACTACCGGGACAAACACCCCGGAAATAGCGTCGGCGAGTCGCTGGATCGGCGCCTTCGAACCCTGCGCTTCCTCGACCAGCCTGATGATGCCGGCGAGCGCCGTATCGGCGCCGACACCGGTGGCCGTGCAGCGCAGCAAACCCTGAGCATTGATGGTTGCGGCATACACGGTGCTACCGGCGGTTTTCGCCACCGGCAGGCTTTCGCCGGTGAGCATGGCTTCGTCGACACTGGAACTGCCATTGATGACCTTGCCGTCGACCGGTATGGCCTCGCCCGGGCGCACCACGAATACGTCGCCGACGTGGATCTCCGATACCGGGATTTCGACGATGCTGCCGTCGCGCTCGATACGCGCGGTTTTGGGCTGGAGCCGGATCAGTTCTTCGATTGCGGAGGAGGCCCGGGCCCGGGCCCGGGATTCCAGCAGTTTGCCGAGGAAGACGAGAGTGATGATGCTGACTGCGGCTTCGAAATAGAGGTGGCCGTCGAGGCCGAATAGTACTACCGCGGCGCTGTAGAAATACGCGACGCTGGTGCCGAGTGCGACCAGTACGTCCATGTTGGCCCCGCCGCCGCGCAGTGCGTGGTAGGCGCCGACATAAAAACGGCTGCCGATCCAGAGCTGCACCGGTGTGGCGATCAGCAGTTGTGCCATGGGCGGCAGCCACTCGGCGTGATGGGCGCCGGTCAGCATATACAGCATCAGGGCGATGAACGGCAGTGTCAGCACGGCCGAAATGATGAACAGGCGCAGATCTTTCCGGTATGCGGCGCGGCGTTCGGCCTTGCGTGCGGCGTCACCGCCGGCTGCGGGCAACTGCGCGTCGTAACCGGCCCTGCGGATGGCGGCAATGAGGTCGGCGGGTGCCAGCCGGCCGGCCGGATATTCGATGTGCGCTTTTTCGGTGGCGAAGTTCACCGCTGCCTTGACCTCGGGCAGGCGGTTCAGGGCTTTTTCAATGCGGGCCGCGCACGCGGCACAGGTCATGCCGGTTACCGGAAGATCAATGACCGCGGCAGCCCGTTTGGGGGTGGCAAGCATGGTGGCATCCGTTGTAGCGAGTGTGTTCATGCCGTGCAGTATATACCCGGTGGGGGTATATGAGCAAGCCGGCGATGCGATCGGGAAGCCGGCAAACCAAGCGGGCCGCATGGCGGCCCGCGGAGGAGTTATATAACCGGTTGTTTTTAAATAATTTTACGATGCAGCAAGTTCGGCCCGGTTGCGGTAATGCTCGAGCGCCTCGGGATTGGCAAGTGCTTCGAGGTTTTTTACCGGCTGGCCATGCACGACGTTGCGCACTGCCAGTTCGACGATCTTGCCGCTTTTGGTGCGCGGAATGTCGGCGACCTGTACCACGACTGCGGGCACGTGACGCGGCGTGGTGTTGTCGCGGATCTGCTTCCGGATACGGTCGATCAGTGCCGCATCCAGAGTCAGGCCTTCGCGCAGCCGAACAAACAGCACGACGCGCACATCGTTGGGTTGCTGCGGCGGCCAGTCCTGGCCGATGGCCAGGGCTTCGACGATTTCGTCGAGCTGTTCGACCTGGCGGTAGATTTCGGCCGTGCCGATGCGCACGCCACCGGGGTTGAGCACCGCGTCGGAGCGCCCGAAGATCATCAGCCCGTCGTGCGCAGTCAGTTCGACATAGTCGCCGTGATGCCACACCCCGGGATAGCGTTCGAAGTAGGCGGCGCGGTATTTCGCGCCGTCAGCGTCGTTCCAGAACCCGATCGGCATTGACGGGAAGGGAGCGGTGCAGACCAGTTCGCCCTTTTCGCCGCGCACCGGATCGCCGGCGTCGTTCCAGACCTCGACTTTCATGCCGAGTCCCCGGCACTGCAACTCGCCGCGCCACACCGGCAGAATGGGGCAGCCCAGCGCGAAGCAGGAAATGATGTCGGTGCCTCCGGAAATCGAAGCGAGCTGGAGATCGGCCTTGATGCTGCGGTAGACGTAATCGAAGCTCTCCGGCGCCAGCGGGGATCCCGTCGAGAGCAGCGCGCGCAGCGCCGCCAGGTCGTGGGTTACCCGCGGCGCGAGCCCGAGTTTGGCCAGCGCATCGATGTACTTTGCCGAGGTGCCGAATACCGTCATTTTTTCCTGCTCGGCATAGTCCCACAGCACCGCGCCTTTGCTGATGAACGGCGAGCCGTCGTACAGCAACAGCGTCGCGCCCGCGGCCAGGCCCGACACCAGCCAGTTCCACATCATCCAGCCGCAGGTCGTGAAATAGAACAGCCGGTCACCGCGCCTGATGTCGGTATGCAGCACCTGCTCTTTCAGGTGCTGCAGCAGCGTGCCCCCGGCACCGTGAACAATGCACTTGGGCACGCCGGTGGTTCCCGAAGAAAAGAGAATGAACAGCGGGTGGTCGAATGGCAGTTGCGCGAAATCGATGACGCACGGCTGGTACGGCGCCATGAAATCATGAATGTTGACGGCGCGCGGCAGGTCGGCGATCTGCGGGGCGCCACTGGTGTAGGGCACGATGACCAACTGCTCGACGGTGGGCAGCTGCGCCATGATGTCGCGCAGCCGCGGCAGGTTGTCGATCGTGTTGCCGTTGTAGAAATAACCGTCGGCCGCGAACAGGATCCGCGGCCCGATCTGGCCGAAGCGATCGACGACACCCTGCACGCCGAAGTCCGGCGAGCAGGAGGACCACACGGCGCCAAGACTGGTCGCGGCGAGCATTGCGATGACGGTGCCGGGAAGATTGGGCATGTAGCCGGCGACGCGGTCACCGGCTGTGATGCCGGCCGCACGCAGTGCCTGGGCAAGGCGGGATACTTCATGCTGCAGTTCGCTGAAGCTGATGCTGCTCCTAATCCGGTTCTCGCCCCGGAACACGATCGCGGTCGCGCTGTCGTGGCGGCGCAGCAGGTTCTCGGCATAGTTGAGCCGCGCTTGCGGAAACCAGCGCGCGCCCGGCATGCGTTGCGGATGTTCCAGCACGCAATTGCCGCGATGTTCGGCAACGACGCCGCAGAAATCCCAGACGGCACTCCAGAACTCGGCCGGGCGTTCGATGGACCAGCCGTAGAGCGCGGCATAGTCGGCGCACTGCGGCCCGCCCGACGCGGCAACATGCTGCATGAATGCCGTGATGTTGGCGGATGCGGCCTGTAAGGGTCCGGGCCGCCAGAGCGGAGATTCCACTGCCAACGCCTCCGTGTACACCGTGCCGGCTGTTATTCCGGTCGCATCTGCGGAAACAGAATCACGTCGCGGATCGACGGGCTATCGGTAAGCAGCATCACCACGCGGTCGATGCCGATGCCGGCACCGCCGCAGGGCGGCAGGCCGTATTCCAGTGCGCGGATGTAGTCGGCGTCGTAATGCATGGCCTCATGGTCGCCGGCGTCTTTCTGGCGGACCTGTTCCATGAACCGTTCGGCCTGGTCTTCGGGATCATTGAGCTCCGAGAAGCCGTTGGCGATTTCACGACCGGCAATGTAGAGCTCGAAACGCTCGGTCAGCTCCGGATTGCGGTCGCTGCGCCGCGCCAGAGGGGATACTTCCGCCGGGTAATCGACGATATAGGTCGGATCGAACAACTCGGCCTCCACGGTGTTCTCGAACAGCGTCAGCTGCAGCCCGCCGAGGCCGTCCTGCTCGCGGAACGGGATTTTCAGTTCATTGAGTTTGGCGATGATCCGTTCACGGTCATTGAGCACGTCATCGCCGATGTCCGGCCGGTATTTCCTGATGGCGCCGGTGATGGTCAGCCGGGCGAAGGGCTGCGCCAGGTCGATGCTGCGGCCCTGATAGGTGATCTGCTCGGTGCCGCAGGCGGCTTGTGCTGCCGCACGCAGGATCTGCTCGACGAATCCCATCAGGTACTCGTGGTTGGTGTAGGCCGCATAAAACTCGAGCATCGTGAATTCCGGATTGTGCCGGGTCGACATGCCTTCATTGCGGAAATTGCGGTTGATCTCGAAGACCTTTTCGAAACCGCCAACCACCAGCCGTTTCAGGTACAGCTCCGGTGCGATGCGCAGGTAGAGCTGCATGTCCAGCGCGTTGTGGTGGGTGACGAAAGGGCGCGCCGAGGCGCCGCCCGGGATCGGTTGCATCATCGGCGTTTCGGCCTCGTAGTAGCGCCGGCTGATCAGCATGTTGCGGATGGCCTGGATGATGCGCGCGCGCTGCACGAAGACCAGTCGCGTGTCCTCGTTCATGATCAGGTCAACGTAGCGCTGGCGGTATTTCAGTTCCTGGTCGGTGAGGCCGTGGAATTTTTCGGGCAGCGGGCGCAGTGACTTGGTGAGCAACCGGATCGTGCTGACGCGCACTGTCAGCTCGCCTTTCTGTGTCTTGAACAATGCGCCCTGGGCGCCGACGATATCGCCGATGTCGTAGTGTTTGAAATCCTCGAGCGCGGCGGAGCCGACGTCGTCGACAGAAACATAAAGCTGGATCCGTCCGCTCATGTCCTGGATCGTGGCGAAACAGGCCTTGCCCATCACCCGCTTCAGCATGATCCGGCCGGCGACGCTGACCGCAATGACCTTTTCGGCCAGCGTCTTGGCGTCCTTGTTCTCGTGCTCCTCGATCAGCATTTCGGCCAGGTGGGCACGCAGGAAATCGTTGGGGAATGCCTGTCCTTCCCTGCGCAGTTCGGCGAGTTTGGCGCGGCGTTCCTCGATGATCCGGTTGGTGTCGATGGCCGGCGGGGAATTCGGGTTTTCCATGATGAGGTGTCCTGGGTCAGAGCCCTGATTTGAGGCTGGCGGTGATGAAATCGTCGAGGTCGCCGTCGAGCACGGCCTGGGTATTGCCGATTTCGACGTTGGTGCGCAGGTCCTTGATCCGCGACTGGTCGAGCACGTAGGAGCGGATCTGGTGTCCCCAGCCGATGTCGGTCTTGGCGTCTTCCAGCGCCTGTTTCTGCTCGGTGCGCTTGCGCAGTTCGAGCTCATACAGCCTGGATTTGAGCATCGCATTGGCTTCCGCACGGTTACGGTGCTGCGAGCGGTCGCTCTGGCATTGCACGACGATGCCCGTTGGAATATGCGTGATGCGTACCGCGGAATCGGTTTTGTTGATGTGCTGGCCGCCGGCGCCGGAAGCGCGATAGGTGTCGATGCGCAGGTCCGCCGGATTGATGTCGATCTCGATCGAGTCGTCGACTTCCGGATAGACGAACACGCTGGCGAAAGAGGTGTGGCGGCGGTTGTTGGAATCAAACGGCGATTTGCGCACCAGGCGATGCACGCCGGATTCGGTGCGCAGGTGGCCGAAAGCGTAATCGCCGGTGATTTTCAGCGAAGCGCTCTTGATGCCGGCGACATCACCCGCTGATTCCTCGAGCACCTCGACGCGGAACTGCTTGTTTTCGCAGTAGCGCAGATACATGCGTTCGAGGATCGAGGCCCAGTCCTGCGCCTCGGTGCCGCCCGAGCCTGCCTGGATGTCGAGGAAGCAGTTGTTCGGATCCATCGGGTTGGAGAACATCCGGCGGAATTCCATGTTCTCGACGATGCCG
Organism: Betaproteobacteria bacterium; assembly: GCA_003820645.1. Lineage (GTDB taxonomy): Bacteria > Pseudomonadota > Gammaproteobacteria > Burkholderiales > SG8-41. Next base: position 18,075 of record RPOR01000028.1, on the reverse strand, counting down.
GCGAGCTTGGCGGCGTCCTGCTCGACGGCCAGCAGCGTGCTGTCGTCCTTCTCGCTGCGCGCCATTTCGAACAGTTCCTGCGTGTCGCGCATGTCGCGGTCAAGTTCGCGCAACGTGACCACGATGCCTTCCAGCGTCTTGCGTTCGCGGCCGACTTCCTGGGCGCGCGGCGCGTCATTCCACAGCGCCGGGTCTTCGCTCAGCTTGACCAGTTCTTCCAGGCGGCGGGTTTTCGCGTCGTAGTCAAAGATACCTCCGCAGCGCCCCCGCGCGTTCTTCGAGATCGTGCAGGCGATTGGCAATCGCGTTGATGCGTTCGGCTTCCATGGGATTTCCGCGAAAAAGCCGGATTTTACCGCAGCGGGGGTGCCGCGTCGCCCCGATGCGCGGCCGGCGGACGGATACAGCCGCCCGCGGCCTGCCAGTGCCCGGAGGTCAGCGGCAGCGTGGTCGAACCGTGTTCACGGTTGGCACCGAGGCGGCAGGTCCCGGCGCACTGCAGCTTGACATCGGGGCAGCATGATCATGCGCCCCGGTGTTCGATGGTTTGTCCGGCTGGCGATCCCCGGAGCGGATGTCCGGGGACCAGCTGGCGGCGCGGGGGTTTACTGCTGCCCTTTGACGATCATGTCATTCTTGACGGATTTCACGCCGGCGACTTTACCCGCAACTTCGACAGCCTTGTTGATATCGGCGCGAGACCTGACGAAGCCGCTCAATTGCACTACGCCTTTGTAGGTTTCGACGTTGATTTCAGCCGACTTGAGCGATGCTTCTTCCAGCACGGCGGCCTTCACTTTGGTGGTGATGACGGCGTCGTCGACGTAGGCTCCGGGTGACTCCTTCTTGGACGTCGATGCGGCGGATTTTTCCTTGGCGGCGGGCTTGCTCGTCGCGGGTGTCATCTGCGCCTTCGCATCCGCCTTGGCACGTGTTTCTGCGGCCTTGGCTTCCTTCACACAGGCTTTCTTGGCGTCGGCGGTCTTGTCGTCGCACTTTTCCTTGGCTACCGCGTAATCGGCTTCGGCTTTGGCGACGCGCACCGCATAGCTGGATTTTTCACCAGGCTTGTTGCGGGCATCGAGTTCAGCCTTGGCGACTTTTTCCTTGCCCTTGGCTTCGGCCATGCACACGTCTTTCGCATTGGCGGTGAGCGGGGCACAGGCTGCTCTCGCTGATTGGTATTCGGCTGCGATCTTGTCCTTGCCGGCTTTGTAGTCTTCTTTGGACATGCTTTCCGCTGCCAATGCGCCGGTGCTGAACGCGAAGGCAATTGCAGCCGCGATTGCGGTGATGTTGAGTTTATTGCTGGTCATGGTCGATCCTTTGAGGGGTAATTTGGGGACTTTGCCTGGCCGAAAGCGCGGGCCCACGATATGTCGTTGCTGGAGCGGCCACTTATTTCAACTGTTTTTGCCAATCGGAAATCTGTTTCTCCACTTCGTCCTTGGAGACGCCGTATGATTCCTGGATCTTGCCGACGAGCTGATCACGCTTGCCCGCAATCACATCGAGCTCATCGTCGGTAAGCTTGCCCCATTTTTCCTTGACGCTGCCCTTGAATTGCTTCCAGTTGCCTTCGATGCGATCCCAGTTCATTGCGCTCTCCTTGATTTGTCGTTGAATAGGCCCTGCGTCAGAGCAAAGTTCACAGGACGCGGCGCCCGCTGATAATTTTGAGCAAAACGACCACGATGGCGATCACCAGTAGTACATGAATGAAGCCGCCCATGGTGTAGGAAGAAACGAGGCCCAGCAGCCATAAAATCAGCAGAACAACTGCGATGGTGTACAGCATGGTCAATCTCCTTCTGTGTCTGGCGGCAAGCGCTCGGCACCTCCGCGAGCCACGCTGGCTAGGTTATTGTCCGGCGCTGTGCGCGAAGTGAATATCACCGTCACTTGAGCCGCATGTCGTTCCGCACCGAGGTCACGCCCTTGACGCTGCGTGCGACCGCAACCGCCTTGTTGATGTTGGCTTGGGACGTGACGAAACCGGTCAACTGAACGGTGCCCTTGAAGGTTTCGACGTTGATCTCGGCTGATTTCAGCGAGGGTTCGTCGAAAATCGCCGCTTTTACTTTCGCGGTGATGACCGAATCGTCGACATACTCCCCGGTTCCTTCAGTGGTGGCGGTCCCGGCACAGCCGAGGAGGAAAGCCAGCAGGACGGCGAGCGTCAGGGTGGCGAATCCATTGAACAGTTTCATGGTGGTTCTCCTTTGAATTACTTCAGTTTATTTCCGGTCTTTGCCGACCTCGTGGCTGATGACGCCAGCGACCGCTGCGCCGTTGCCACAACTCTGCCGCGATTGCGCTTTTTTCTTTGTTTTCATGGTCATACCGCTTTCCGCAATCCCAGTGACAAGAAACCCGCGCCCGCCAGACTGCCGCTTCCGATCAGGCGGGCACGGCAACTTTGCCTGCCTGTACCGATATTTGTAAGCATTTGACGCCTCGCCGGCCTGAACGTCTGTGCGCTTTCGAACATAAGAGTTTTGACCTGTATCAAACGACATCAAGATTGGGCTGCATGCAGGCATTTTGTGGCCTACAGTGGCTCAGTGCCTTTTCCAGGGGAGGCGGAAATGTTGAAACGACACTCGTCTCAGCCGTATGCGGAAACCCGCCATGGGGTTTCGCGGGAAGGCGCATCGCCAGGCTACACGCCGCGGCACAACCATCTGCTGGCGTTGCTGCCGCTGCAGGAATATGAGCAGTTGCTGCCCGATCTGGAGCCCGTTGCCTTGCCGCCGGGTAAGGTCGTGTACGGCGCTGGCGACCGGGAAGATCACCTGTATTTTCTCGCTGGCGGCACCGTTTGCCGCTTCTGCCGGACGGATAGCGGGAAATCGACCGAATTCGCGGTCAGCGGTAGCGAAGGCGTGATCGGCATTGCATCGTTCCTGGGCGGCATAAGCATGCCGAGCGAGGCCATGGTGCTGGCCGCCGGTTATGCTTATCGGCTGCGGGCGAAGCGGCTGCAAGCCGAATTCGAGCGCGACGGCCCGCTGCAGCGTTTACTGCTGCGCTACACCCTGTCACTGATTACGCAAACCGCGCAGACCGCGGTGTGCAATCGATACCATACGCTCGAACAGCAACTGTGCCGCTGGATATTGTCTTGCCTGGACCGGGCGCCTGCGAACGAACTGACGATGACGCAGGAACTGATTGCCAACATGCTGGGTGTGCGCCGCGAGGGCGTCACTGAGGTTGCCGGGCGCCTGCAGCAGGCCGGAATGATTCATTACAGTCGCGGCCGCATGACTGTGCTGGATCGTCCGCAACTGGAAGTGCGGGTGTGCGAGTGTTACTCGGTGGTGAAAAAAGAAACGGATCGCTTGTTTCCCGATTACCAACAATTGGGAACGGATCGCGTACACGGTTCAGGCCTTGACTATCAGTGCCGGGAGAACCGCCGGATCAGTGGTCTGCCGCCTGCCAGTGCTCGAGTATCAGTTGCAGCGTGACCGCGCCGTTGTAGTGGTTGGCGCTGAGCCGGTAGGTCGCGGCAATCCCCTCCGGCAGCGGATCGGCATGGCCGAACAGCATCGCGTCGAGCGTTTGCGTGCCGCGGCGCAGCCGCAGCTTGAGATGGCGTTCGCCGACGATATGCTGCGCGGCGACCTCGAAACGGTCGTGGAAACGCGGTTCCGGGAAACCCTGGCCCCACACCGCTTCGGCGATTGCCGAGGCGTTCTCCAGGGTCATTTCTGCGGGCGGCAGAGGGCCGTCGGTGACCCATTCACGTTCCAGGTCTGCAGGCGTCAGCAACTCGGCGGCAACGGCTTCGAAGGCATCGCGAAACGCAGCGAATCCGCCCTCGCGCAGCGTCAGGCCGGCCGCTGCGGCATGGCCGCCGAAGCGCAGGATCAGTTGCGGGTGGCGTTTCGATACCAGGTCCAGCGCATCGCGCAGGTGCAGCGCGGCAATCGAGCGGCCGGAGCCTTTGAGGTCGCCGTTGCCCCCGGCGGCAAAGGCAAACGTCGGCCGGTGGAAGCGCTCGCGCAGGCGTGACGCGAGGATGCCGATCACCCCCTGGTGCCATTGCGGATCGAACATGCTCAGCGTGTATCCGGGCGCCACGTTGTCGATCGTTGCCAGCGCAGATTCCTGCATGTCCGCTTCGATGTCGCGGCGCTGGCGGTTGAGCTGATCGAGCTGGCGGGCGATTTCGGCGGCACGCACCGGGTCATCGGTGGTCAGGCACTCGATGCCCAGCGACATGTCGGTCAGCCGGCCTGCGGCATTGAGCCGCGGACCGGCGACAAAACCGAGATCGTAGGCTCCTGCGCGGCGGATATCGCGGCCGGCGGCGTTGAACAGCGCGGTGATACCGGCCTGGGCGCGGCCGGCACGCATGCGCTGCAGACCCTGCTGCACCAGCAGCCGGTTATTGTCATCGAGACGCACCACGTCGGCGACCGTACCCAGCGCCACCAGGTCGAGCAGCGCGCCGAGGTGGGGTTCCGTTCTGCCTTCCCGGCCGGAGCCCGGTCCCCATTTCCCTTCGCCGTCAGGCGGAGGGGCCGGCAGAGCGGATGGATTGTTCGCGGCAAACCAGCCACGCCGCCGCAATTCCGCACGCAGCGCGAGCATCAGATAGAACATCACGCCGACGCCGGCGAGGTTTTTGCTGGGGAATGTGCAGCCGGGCTGATTGGGGTTGATGATGCACCAGGCGTCCGGCAGCCGGTCTCCGGGCAGATGGTGATCGGTAATCAGCACTTTCATGCCGAGCCGGTTGGCTGCGGTGACGCCGTCGATGCTCGCAATGCCGTTATCGACGGTGATCAGCACGTCGGGCTTTTTCTCGGTCGCGGCGAGTTGCACGATTTCCGGCGTCAGGCCGTAGCCGTATTCGAAACGGTTGGGGACCAGATAGTCGACCGCGGCACCGAAGCTGCGCAGCGCACGCAGTCCGACGGCGCAGGCGGTGGCGCCGTCGGCGTCGTAGTCGGCGACGATCAGCAGCTTTTTACGTCCGGCAATGGCGTCGGCGAGCAGTGCCGCCATGGTTTTTGCATTGAGCAGCTGTTCCGGGGCGATCAGCCTGGTCAAATCGGGGGCCAGTTGCGCGGGGGTGGTGATGCCGCGTGCCGCATAGATGCGTGCCAGGAACGGGGACAGGCCGCCGGCCACGAGTTGCGCGACGGCCGCATCGTCGATGGCGCGGGTGACGATATTGCTCATGCGGCGCTTGGCATGAGCGCGGCCCACGGCCGAGACCGGCGCCAGAATTTCATCCTGTCAGCAGGCCGCAGCATGCAGCGCAGGCAGCGATCGGGGCCGGTGGCGACGATCACCAGGTGCTTGAGCGGACCATCGAGTGCGGCCCACAGCGGCGCCAGCCACCGTTCTTCGAGGGCATTTGCCGCCTTGAACCAGGCGTCGGCCCCGCCATAACGCGCGGCGAGGTGTGCACGGTCCAGCGTGATCAGATGGCGACCGTCCGGATCGGGTCGTTTGCCGAACCAGCGTGCGGCACTGGCAGGGGCCGCGCCGCTGTCCGCGCCGCTTTGCACGGCGAGCGCGGTGGCGAGCACGTCGTCAGTACAGACATGGGAGAAATGCCGGCCCGGAACCGCGGGTTTGCGGCCGCCGCCCCATAACAGCAGGCTGTTGATCACCGGCAGACCGCGCGCTTCACGCGCCTGATTGACCGGGTGTTCATGCAGGATCATCTGCGCTTCGGTCAGGACCCGATGCCAGTGGCTTGCCCGGGATCCGCCGAGCAATGGTTGCGGCAGCGCCCGGCCGGCCACCGCGCTGAGGACCGGGGCGGTGACGCCGGTGGCCTCGCCCTGGGTGATGTACCAGCGCGACGGATGCGCCGCGGTGATTGCCATGTGGTCCGTCGCGAAATGCGCGTTGAGTGCCGCAGTCAATGCGGCGGCTTCCGCGGCGTCAACGCTCAGCTCCGGTGCTGCCAGCACCAGCGAGCGATTCCGCTGCAACTGCAGATGGACCGGGTCGGCACGCAGCCACCAGCCGGACTCGGCGGCGAGACCGTCGACCGCGGCGGTCAGCGCCGCGACCGGCCAGTCTTCGCGCTGTTCGACCTCAAAGGCCTGGCACAGCCAGATTTCGGCGTCGATCGGCGCAAAGCGCTGCACCTCGCCGCGGCCGAGCATGCGGCGGAACACCGGCGCGGGATTGTTGCCCGGCATTGCGGATGGGACACCGTGGGGTGGCAGCAGGTCGGGGATGAACAGGGTGAGATGCACGGTCGTCAGGCATGTTCGCCGCGGATTGCGCGCGCGGCATCGTGCAACGAGTCTAGCATGCGTTCGCTGCCGTCCGCCCGACCCGGACAGGCCATTTGTGGCACACTGCGCCTTTGCTTTTCTCTGGCCAGTCGTGAACTCCTTTCCGCTATTCGTCGGGTTGCGGTATACCCGCGCACGGCAGCGCACGCGCTTCATTTCGGTGATCTCGCTGATCTCGGTGGTCGGCATCGCACTGGGAATGACGGTACTGATCACCGTGCTGTCGGTGTTCAACGGTTTCCAGCGCGAAGTGCGCACTCGCATGCTCAGTGCAGTGGCGCATGTGCAGATCACCGGGGTCGGCGAGTCATTGCAGGACTGGCGCGATGTCGCTGACGCGGCACTGAAACATCCGCATGTAGTGGCCGCCGCGCCTTATGTGTCGGCCCAGGGCCTGCTGACCAGCGGCGGCAGGGTGCGCGGTGCGCTGTTGCGCGGCATCGACCCGGCGGCGGAGGACAAAGTCAGTGAAATCAATGCGCACATGCGGTCGGGCACGCTTGGATCCCTGCGATCCGGCGAATACAACGTGGTGCTCGGTGCGCCGCTGGCGCGCGCGCTCGATGTGACCATCGGCGATCGGGTGGTGCTGGTCGCGCCGCAGGGACAGGTCACGCCGGCGGGCATCCTGCCGCGGCTGCGCCAGTTCACGGTGACCGGCACCTTCGAGGTCGGCCATTACGAGATCGATTCCGGGCTGGCCGTAGTGCATATCGAAGATGCACAGCGGCTGTACCGGATGGAGGACCAGGTGAGCGGCGTGCGGCTGAAGCTTGACGATCTGTTCCTTGCCCGCCAGACCGCCCGCGACCTCGTGGCGCAGCTGCCGCCGGAAGTGGCGGTCAGCGACTGGTCACGTTTCAACGCGACCTACTTCCGCGCGGTCGAACTCGAGAAACGGATGATGTCGCTGCTGTTGTTTTTCATCATCGCCATCGCGGCCTTCAACATGGTGTCGAGCCTGTACATGATGGTCAAGGAAAAACATGCCGATATCGCGATCCTGCGCACCATGGGCGCTTCTCCCGGCGAGATCATGGGCATCTTCATGGTGCAGGGCACGCTGATCGGTGCCATCGGGGTCGGCTGCGGGATCGTTTTCGGCATCCTCGGTGCGCTGAACGTCGACAGCATCATCGGCTTCGTCGAGCAGGTGTTCCACGTCAAGTTCATGCCGCAGGATGTCTACCAGATCGCCGATCTGCCCTCGGAACTGCAGGCGGCGGATGTGGTGCTGACGGCGGTGGTCGCCTTCACGTTGTCGGTGCTGGCGACGATTTATCCCAGCTATCGTGCCGCCAGGGTCAATCCGGCGGAGGCCCTGCGCTATGAGTGAGTCTGCACTGGGCAATACGCCGGTCATCGCCTGTCGCGGGCTGCGCAAGGCCTACCGGCAGGGTGCCGATGCGGTGCCGGTGCTGCTCGGCATTGATCTTGACGTGATGCCCGGCGAGCGCATCGCGATCGTCGGCGTCTCGGGTTCGGGCAAGAGCACGCTGCTGCACTTGCTCGGCGGCCTCGATGCGCCCAGCGCCGGTGAAATCCGCATTCTGGGCCGGGAAATTTCAGGGCAGAGCGAGAAACAGCGTGGTGAAGTGCGCAACCGCGCGCTGGGTTTTGTCTACCAGTTCCATCATCTGCTGCCGGAATTCACCGCCGAGGAAAACGTCGCGATGCCGCTGATCATCCGCCGCCAGCCGCGCGCCGAGGCCCTGGCCGCGGCGCGGGCGATGCTGGAGGCGGTCGGCATGAGCCATCGGCTGACGCATACCCCTGGCGAACTGTCGGGCGGCGAACGCCAGCGTGCGGCACTCGCCCGGGCGCTGGTGACCAGACCGGCCTGTGTGCTGGCCGACGAGCCGACGGGCAATCTCGACCGGCGGACTGCGGAAACCGTGTTTGACCTGATGCTCCAGTTGAATCGCGAGACCCGGACCAGTTTCGTGATCGTCACCCATGACCCGCGCATCGCCGAGCGCGCCGACCGCATACTTGAACTCGAAGACGGGGTGCTGAAGCCGGCGGCCCGATGAATAAGCGCCGGGCGGGGCGCGTGGCGCATGAACAGACTGCGTCCGCGCGCCCGGTCCGGGCAATCAGTGGGGATCAGGAAATCACCTGTGCCGGCCCGGCGCGCAACCGATGATTTCCCGGCGCAGTGTCAGGCGGGCTCGCGGCTGACGACCTGCATGACATTGGTGCGCAGCAGGTTCTGATAAACGGTTTCGTCCTCCAGCGCCTGCTGGATCAGAAATCGCGGTGCACTGCGCTTGATCAGCCGCGGCACGACGATGCCCAACGCGATCACCAGCAGTCCTGCCCACACCCAGCCCACCAGTGCCAGCGCGACCCCCAGGCCCAGCACCGGCATCATGAACAGCGGCAGCAACAGTTGCGCGCTGAGCACGCGCGCTGCGCCTTTGGGATCGAAATTGACGATGATCGATGCGTTGTGAAAAGCCGTGACAAATTCGCGGTGCGACAGCGACAGCGGCAGAACGGCGGGTGGGGATGCCATCGGCGTTTTTATAAGTATTTGTTTTTATTGATATTTTTGTCAATACTCGACCGGTACCGGATCCAGGCTGCGCCATAAATACCAGGTTGCTACCGAGCGCCACGGCGTCCATCGCGCGCTCAGCATTGCAATGCGCCGCGCCGGCAATTTGCGCCCCTTATTGTAATGGAGGCTCAGCGCGCGCTGCAGGCCGAGGTCGCCCAGCGGAAATACGTCAGGACGCGTCAGATAAAAGATCAGGAACATTTCCGCCGTCCAGCGCCCGATGCCTTTGACCTGCGTCAGATCTGCAATCAGCGCGTCGTCGTCCATGTCGTGCCAGCGATTGACGTCGATGGTGCCTGCCGCAAACCGCGTCGAGAGATCGAGCAGATAGCCGACTTTCTGGCCGGACAGGCCGCAACTGCGCAGGCGATCCACGGAGACACGCAGTACGCGCTGCGGTTGCATGTCGCCGACTGTCGCGGCAAAGCGATCCCATACGCTCTGCGCGGCCTTGACTGAAATCTGCTGGCCGACGATCGAGCGCGCCAGCGTCTGGAACGCGTCGCCGCGGCTGGCGAGCGTCAAACCCCGGTGGCGCGTGATCAAGGCGCCGAGCACGGGGTCTGCTGTTCCGAGCTGCCGGGTGGCGCGTTTCCAGTAGGCGGGGGCTTTCATCGCGGACCTTTGCGCTGCTGCAGCCGGCGGCGCCATGCCAGGCGTACATACAGGCGCCAGGCGCCATCGACCAGCACATAACCGATTGCGGCCAGCGTAACAGCGAGCAGGGGCAGGCCCACGGCCAGCGGTTTGCCCAGCGACAGCATCCACTCGATCAGCGCCGGGATCCAATCGGTAAATCCCTTGTCGGCCATGCTGAATGTTGCCGGCATTTGCGCGGCGCCGTTGCTCATGGTCACCAGCGCGCCATAGCGGTAAGCGAGGTAATACAGCGGCACGATGGTCAGTGGATTGGTGTACAGCGTCAGCAGCGCCGCCACCGGCAGATTGACGCGAAACACGATCGCCAGTAGCACGCCGGTGAGGATCTGCAGCGGTCCCGGCACCAGTCCAGCGAACAGGCCGACCGCGACGCCGCCGGCCACCGAGCGCCGGTGCAGATGCCAGAGATTGTGGTGCTGGAGCCAGGGCCCGAACCAGGCAACGAAACGGTTGCCGGTGATCGACTGGTGGGTAGGCAGGTATTTACGGAAGTATTTGCGGGGCATTGCGTCGATTATTGCAGCGTTTGTGGTCAGCGTGGCGGGTGGGATTGCGTTATGGATTGGGCTTGCGCATCACTCATGGTGCGGCAGGTTTTTGCGATGCCGCCAAAAGCGACCCATCATCGGTTTGACGCTGACGCCGTGGACGAGAATGGACAGCGTTACCACGATGAGAGTCAACTGGATCAGTTCCAGGGCCAGGACTTCTGGCAGGCCGTGTTGTATGGCATACATCAGGTAGTACAGCGAACCGATGCCGCGCACTCCGAACCAGCCGACCATGCCCCGTATCGGCCACGAAGTCCGGGTGCCGAGCAGGCTGGCGAGCACGCTGACGGGGCGCGCGACCAAAAACAAAAACAGTGCGAGTGCCACGGCCCGCCAGCTCCATGAGTCGGTAAACATCATGCCGCCGATCAGCAGGATCAGGAGCATTTCCGAGAGCCTTTCCAGATGTTCCTTGAAAATCAGCGATCCTCCGCTGACGGTCGGCGGCGGCTCGCCGGTGTCAGCGGCTGAGGTTTGTTGTCCGGTTTTGTCGATTTGCGGCTGCTCCGGGTCATCCCGGCCGGCGGCGGCGAGTTTAAGTTCGGTCTGGCGCAAGGCGACCGCGGCAAAAAACACCGCGAGGAATCCCCAGGCATGGGCCAGCAGGCTCAAACCGTAGACCACGCCGATCAGGCCGAGTCCGAGGAAGTCATCCATCAGTTTGTACCCGGATGAATCGCCGCGCAGCTTCCAGCCAACACGGGCCAGCGCCGCGCCGCAAATCACCCCGATGGCGATTCCTGCCATGGTGGCCCAGATGACGTCGACCAGCGCCCAGCGCAGGCCGAATTCACCCAGCTCATGCAGTCCGAGCAATCCCAGGCCCAGCAACACAAACGGAAAAGCACTGCCGTCGTTCATGCCGGCCTCGCAGGTCAGGGTGAAGCGGAGTTGGTCACGGTCACCGGGATGACGGATCTGGACATCGGTTGCCAGCACCGGATCGGTGGGGGCGAGGATCGCGCCCAGCAGGACGCCGGCGCCCAGCGGCAGGTCGAGCAGGTAATGCGCGAAGGCGGCGACCATACCGACGCTGACCGTCATGGATACGCTTGCCAGCAGTATCGGCGGGCGCCAGCGGGCAAAACTGACAGGCACGGGCATTTTGACGCCGGCGGAAAACAGCGAAATCAGCACGGCGACTTCGGTCAGTATTTCCAGCAGCGCTGATTGTTTCAGCGGATTGAAGTGAAATACATTGAGCACCGTAGGTCCGACCAGCAGCCCCACTGCCAGATAGATGATGGCTGGTGTGACCGGCAGGTGTTTGAGTAACGTGCTGGTCAGCCCCCTGGCGAGCAACAGACCACCCACCAGCAGAAACCATAAAGCATTAGCCATTGTTGATTCAGCTCACTTTAATCGGGGTTCATTTGTTTGGGGCCATCACAGGTCCGTGATTCGGCGGCGAATTATCGCAATGATTGGCGGGGGCGTCTGTTCGTTGCAGTACTCTGCCCGGGCGCAATCAGGGGCAGGCGTGCCGGTATCCGGCGTCAGCGGTACAGGCATTGCGGCGTTAAAAACCCATTGTGGTCGCCCATATTCTCGCCTTTGCCGCCGGTATCTGGTGGCTGCAGCAACAGGCGGCACTGCCGGCCCTGGCTTGGGCTGCGGCGCTGATTCCCGGCGTATTGCTGCTCGTGCTGCGTGGCGGGCATCGGCTGTGGCGTGTGTTGCGATGGCTGTTGATCCTGGTGTGGTGTGCGGCAGCGGGTTTTATGTGGGCTGCGGCCTGCGCGCAATGGCGCCTGGCCGATGCGCTGCCGGCGGCATGGGAAGGCCGCGACATCACGGTGACCGGAGTCATCTCCAGTCTGCCGCAATCCTATGAACGCAGCGTGCGCTTCGAGTTCCAGGTGGAGCAGGTACTGACCCCGGGGGCGCACGTGCCGCAGCGCATCGTGCTGTCATGGTGGGGTGCTGCCGCCCGCGGTGAAACACCCGCCGCACTGCCGGTGGTCCATCCGGGCGAGCGCTGGCAATTGACGGTGCGGCTGAAACGTCCGCACGGGTTTGCCAACCCGCATGGCTTCGACTACGAAGCGTGGTTGCTCGAGCGCGGCATCCGTGCCACCGGTTACGTGCGGCCCAAAGGCGGGCACCGCCGGTTGCAGCCGATGGTGCATGCCCCGGGTTACTGGGTTGAAACCGTGCGCGAACGGATGCGGGATCGCATTCAGAGCGTGCTCGGGTCGGCACCTGCGGCAGGGGTGATCGCTGCACTCGCGATGGGCGACCAGCGTGCGATTCCACCGGAACAATGGCAGGTGTTCACGCGCACCGGGGTCAACCACCTGATGTCGATTTCAGGACTGCACGTGACGATGCTCTCCGGGCTGGTGTTCGCGCTGGTCAATTTCGCCTGGCGGCGCAACCCGCGACTGACGCTGGCCGTGCCGGCGGTCAAGGCCGCGGCTGTGGCCGGACTGCTGGCCGCGCTGGGCTATGCGCTGCTCGCGGGATTTGCGGTGCCCGCGCAACGCACGGTGTTCATGCTGGCGGTGGTGGCAGCAGCGTTATGGCTGGGTCGCGCGACCGCGGCCAGCCGCGTGCTCGTCGGGGCATTGCTGGCTGTGCTGGTGATGGATCCGTGGGCGGTGCTGGCGCCCGGCTTCTGGCTGTCTTTTGGTGCGGTCGCGATCATCATGCTGGTCTCCGTCAACCGCCTGCGCCAGCCGCACTGGCTGGTGACCTGGGGGCGCGTGCAATGGGCCGTGACGCTGGCACTGGTGCCGCCGCTGCTGGCGATGTTCCAGCAGATGTCGCTGGTGTCGCCGATTGCCAATGCGCTGGCGATTCCGCTGATCAGTCTGGTCGTGGTGCCGCTGGCGCTGATCGGGCTGGTGATCCCGGTCGATGCGATATTGCAGCTTGCGCAATGGCTGATGGCGTGGTGCCTGACTGCGCTGCAGTGGCTGAGCGCGCTGCCGGATGCGGCGTGGGAGCAGCATGCACCGCCGGCGTGGACGGTAGTTGTTGCACTGACGGGTGCCGTGTGGCTGCTGCTGCCGCGTGGCTTCCCGGCACGCTGGATCGGCGCTTTTGCGTTTTTGCCGATGCTGCTGATCGTGCCCGCACCGCCGCCGCAAGGTGTGCTGCGACTGACGGTACTCGATGTCGGCCACGGCCTGGCCGTGACCGCGCAGACGCGCCATCATGCACTGCTGTTCGATACCGGTCCGGCGTTCGGGCCCACGGCCGACAGCGGCAACCGCATCATCGTGCCGTTTCTGCGGGCCTCCGGTATCCGGCGTCTCGACACCCTGATCGTCAGTCATGATGATGCGGACCACTCCGGCGGCGCCATGTCGGTGCTGCAGGCGGTGCCGGTGGCTGCGGTGCTGTCGTCATTGCCCGATTTTGATCCGCTGGTGCTGCTCAGCACCAGTGAACAGCGCTGTGCTGCGGGGCAGGCGTGGACCTGGGATGCGGTGGACTTCGAAATTCTGCATCCGCAACCGGCCAGCCATGGCGATCCCGGCTTGAAAGACAACGACCGCAGCTGCGTGCTGAAAATCACCACTGCCGGCGGCAGCGTGCTGATTCCCGCAGACATTGAACGCCGCAGTGAGCGCATGCTGCTCGCTACCGCGCCGGAAAAACTGCGCGCGGACGTGCTGATCGCGCCGCATCAGGGCAGCAAGTCCTCATCGTCTCCGGAATTTGTGCAGGCCGTCGCGCCGCGCGCGGTGATTTTTCCGGTGGGCTATCGCAACGCGTTCAAGCATCCGCACCCGGAGGTGGTGGCGCGCTACCGGCAGCTGGGCAGCGCGTGGTATCGCACGGATGAAGGCGGTGCGATCGGATTTGAGCTGCGGGCGGGGACACCGCTGATGGTGTCGCGTTATCGCGATCGTTATGTGCGGTATTGGCATGCGCCGCGGGAGGCGAGGGCGGTGGATTCGGAATTGGCCAACGCCTGGTGATGATATGAATAAAAACAATTAGTTATAGCGGTCACTCGAGCGGGTGACCGGTGGGGACGGGGCACCGGAGCGCGGTGCGTGATCATTCGGCAGCAGTGCGATGGTCATGGCCACAGTGGCCGGTGAGATGGCGTGAAGCCCGCAATCGCTGGTGCCGGCACGCAAGGCCAGCGGGGCGTTGCAGCGCCATGGATGCGCGCCACTGCGGCGGCACGGCCTGCCGCCCCGACCTGCCGATGCCGGTTCCCGGCGTCTGCGTCCTCGGCGTTTGCGCACGATCATCCGTAGCGTCCGGTTTGCTGCATGCCTGCTTGACTGCGGTCAGACATCGTCGCTGTTCCGCGACAGACCGGCGCTGCGTCGGCAAAGCGCAATCGCGTCAAGGGCTTACGTTTTCCTCGGCAACGGCCCCTGGCGGCGTTGGGCACACTGTCAAATCCCGGTAAAATACGCCGATGCAACACCCCGGAATTCAACACGGCCACGCGCGGGCAATCGCCTGCCCGACCGGCTGTGCAGACGCCCGCCATGACTGAAGCCAAGATTCCTGTCGGCGAAGCGCTGCCGGTGGCCAAGGTCTACGGCCAGGCCATGCTGGAGATGCCGGAGGACCTGTATATCCCGCCGGATGCGCTGGAAGTGTTTCTCGAGCAGTTCGAGGGCCCGCTCGACCTGCTGCTGTACCTGATCCGCAAGGAAAACATCAGCGTCCTCGACATTCCGATGGCGAAGCTGACCGAGCAGTATCTCGTCTACGTCGAGATGATGCGCACGAACCAGCTCGAGCTGGCCGCGGAATACCTGCTGATGGCGGCGATGATGATCGAGATCAAGTCGCGGATGCTGCTGCCGCGGCCCAGCAGCCCCGATATCGAGGAAGACCCGCGTGCCGAGCTGGTGCGCCGGCTGATGGAATACGAGCAGATGAAGTTCGCCGCGCAGCAGCTGAACGAATTGCCGCAGGCCGGACGCGATTTTACGGTGGTGCAGGTGCTGTTCGAGCGCGAAGCGGCAATGCGCCTGCCCGACGTGGACGTCGATGACCTGAAGCTGGCGTGGCTGGGCCTGCTGCAGCGCGCGTCGATCAACCAGCACCACAAGATCACCCGCGAACAGCTCTCGGTCCGTTCGCACATGAGCCGCATCCTGCGCATCCTGCAGAGCAAGGAATACGTCGAGTTCGCTCAGCTGTTCAAGCCGGAAGAAGGGTTGCCGGTGCTGGTGGTGTCATTCCTCGCGGTGCTGGAACTCGCCAAGGAAACGCTGATCGAGGTCAGCCAGGAACAGGCGTACGCGCCGATTTACGTCAAACTCAGGGGCAGCCCGCTGGCTGCCGTGCAATGAACATCATGGAACAAGAAGACAACCTCGATCTGGCCCACGTCAAGAATGTGCTGGAGACCGCATTGCTGGTCACCCAGGAACCGATGTCGCTGGCGGATCTGAAAAAGCTGTTCGATGAAAAGCTCGACAACGACACCCTGCGCAAGGTGCTCGACGATCTGCGCAATGACTGGGACGGCCGCGGTGTGGAGCTGGTCAGCGTGGCATCGGGCTGGCGTTTCCGCGCGCGGCCGGAGTCGCAGAAATTCCTTGATCGCCTCAGTCCGCAGAAGCCGCCGAAGTACTCACGCGCGGTGCTCGAGACGCTGGCAATCATCGCCTACAAGCAGCCGGTGACCCGTGGCGATATCGAGGAAATCCGCGGGGTCACGGTGTCGCCCGGAATATTGAAGGCACTGGAAGCGCGCGGCTGGGTCGATGTGGTCGGTCATCGCGAAGTGCCGGGCCGCCCGGAACTGTTTGCGACGACCAAGGCGTTTCTCGATGATCTGAACCTGCGTTCGCTCGACGAACTGCCGCCGCTGGCGGATCTGGGCAGCCTGGTGGAGCAGGCATCCAATGCGGAAATCGATCTGGCCGCTGCGCTGTCCGGCGAGTCCGCCAGCATGGCCGAGGGCGTAATCGATGCGGAAGCCGAAGCAGTCGATGAATCCGTGATGCCGGAAGTCGCAGAGCGGACAGAGCCTGCGCAGTTGCACTGACCGCCGACGGTCCGGACGGTATCAGGTGGTCAGCCGGCGGTAGATGTCGGACACCTTCAGCGGCAGGCGGGTTACGTCGCTGACCAGGGTCCAGTTCACCGGCCCGTAGAGGTGCGGCAGGTAGGCGCGGGCCTCGTGATCGATGGTGATGCAGAAAGGTTTGACGCCGGCACGGTGGGCCTCGATCAGCGCCTGCCGGGTGTCATCGATGCCATATTCCCCGCGGTAATTGTCGCTGTAGTCGTCGGGCTTGCCGTCCGACAGCGTGATCAGCAGCTTGGTGCGGGCGTCGACCGCGTTGAGTATCCGGGTGAGGTGCCTGATGGCGACGCCCATGCGGGTATAGTCCTGCGGCGTGATGCCGGCAATGCGGCCCTTGACCGCGCTGTCGTAAGGCTCGTCGAAACGCTTGATGCGGAAAATCTCGCAGCGTTTGCGGGTGATGCCGGAGAATCCGTAGATTGCGTAGCGGTCGCCGAGCACTTCCAGCGCTTCACACAGCAACACCAGCGACTCGCGCTCGGCGTCATTGATCCAGCCCTTGGTGGAGCCGCTCATGTCGACCATGAACAATGCGGCGAGATCGCGTTCCGCCTTGTGGCGCCGGGTCAGCAGGCGGTCCGCCAGCTCCATGCCGCTTTGCAGGTCGGCATAGGCGGCGATCAGCGCGTCAAAATCAATATCGTCACCGCTCGCCTGACGTTTTAGCAGACGGTCTTCGCCGCGCAGCATTTCGAAGGTGCGTTTCAGCTGGACGACCTGGGGCCGGTACTTGGTGAGCGTGGCGTCGACAAAATCGCTGTCGACCGGATGGACATCCAGTTCGCGCAGCGTGCACCAGTTCTTGCGGTAGTGACGGCGTTTGTGGTCCCACTCGTTATAGAGATGGGTGCCGTCCTCGTGGTAGATGCCTTTCCAGGCGTCGGCCGGATACTTCTCCGCCTGCCGGGCGTTGTCGCGCGCTGTGGCGTCATCAGCGCCATCGCCGGCAGCGTGCAGGTATTCGTCCGGGATTTCGCCGAGATCCTGCAGGATCGAGTCGAACAGCTGGGTGACATTGTCCGGCGGCGCCACCGGTTTGCCGTCGAGCTGCAATTCGATTGCGACGGCGCCGTCGCCCGCTGCGGATTCGTGCATGTCGACACGGAAGCGTTCTTCGGTTGCCGCATCGTTGGCGCCGGGCGCCTCGGGAGCGGCGACATGCTCATGCAGCATCTGCGCCAGCGCGGCAGCAAGTTCGCCGCGTTCGCGTCCGAGGCGCGCGTCGCGCACCTTCAGGGCGTCGGCATGCAGCGTAATGCGGCAAGGCGACGCGGGCGGCTCGAATCCGTGATACAGATCTGCCAGCAGCGCGAGGCTGTCGTGTACAGTCGCCGCAGCGGCCATCAGCGGTGCGCAGCGCGGATCGGCAGGCGCCCCGCGCAGTCGCGCGAGATCGCGGGCGATGCCGGGCAGCGTCGCGGCGATGCGGGTTTCGAGTCGCAGCGTTTCCAGATGGCTCAGCAGTGCCGCAGCGCGGGCCGGGTCGGGATATGCCGCGCACGCGGCGACGACGTCGACGTGGAACGTGCCGTAGCGCGCTTGCGCCCAAAGCAGGGCGATCAGTATCTTGTACAGGTTGAAGTTTTCGGCGCGCGCGGGGAAGGCGGCGATACGCGGCGGCAGGTACAGCGTTTCGGTGTCAGTGTACGGTTCTGCCGCCAGATCCAGCTTGAGGCGGCGCCCGGACAGGCCGCAGGCGAACAGTTCGAGGATGTGGGCATGGTCCTCGAACAGCGCGCCCTGCGTGGGGTCCGCCCGCGGCAGAAACGAATCGATCTGTTTGAATACCTGGCCGCCGCGATACAGGCCTTCGCGGTCATAGGTATCCATGGCCTGGATGATCCAGGCTTCCGCGGTCGCGGTATCGATGCGGCCAAGTGCTGCCGGCGCCACGGCGGCGAACTGGAAGGCCATCTCGTGGTTCGTCCGGCTAATGACTTCGATCCAGTGCAGCACGAAGTCCTGCAGCGGGCGCTCCAGCGGTGCCAGCAATCTGGCGAGCGGCGCGGCGGT
>RPOR01000027.1 GCA_003820645.1 Betaproteobacteria bacterium | reverse complement strand
TGGCTGAAGGCGTTGCCAATGCCTCGGTTAACCGCCTGCTGCAATGTGTGCGGGTGATTCTGCGTCGGGCGGTGAATGATTGGGAATGGCTTGACCGAGCGCCGAAAATTCGGTTTCTCCACGAGCCGACCCGCCGTATCCGGTGGCTGACGCGGGAACAAGCCGAGAGGCTCATAGCTGAATTGCCGGAACATCTGGCGGCGATGGTTCGATTTTCGCTGGAAACGGGACTGCGGAAGTCCAACGTCACCGAGCTGCAATGGTCGCAGGTTGACCTTGAGGCGCGGCGGGCGTGGATCCACCCAGACCAGGCCAAAGCGAGAAAGGCCATCGGTGTGCCCCTCTCCTCGACTGCCGTGGTGGTATTGCGGCAGCAGATCGGGCGGCACCCGGACTACGTATTTACGTATAAGGGCCATGCCCCGGTGGTTCAGGTGAATGGCAAGGCGTGGAAAGCAGCTCTGGCACGTTGCGGGATCGAGGATTTCCGGTGGCACGATCTGCGGCATACCTGGGCGAGCTGGCACGTGCAGGCAGGCACCCCGTTATTTGCGTTGCAGGAGTTGGGTTCGTGGGAGTCCCCGGAGATGGTGCAGCGGTATGCTCACCTCTCGACGGAACATCTCGCCGGCTACGTGGATCGGGTGTCGGGACTGCGTGTAATCGGGGGTACGGAAGCTACGATCCAGCTACGGGCGCGGAAATAAAAAAAGGGCTCCTGACGGAACCCTTTGATTTGACTGGTCGGGGCGAGAGGATTTGAACCTCCGACCACCTGCACCCCATGCAGGTACGCTACCAGGCTGCGCTACGCCCCGAGTCTGCGAATTATACAACAGCAGCCGCGGGTACACCGCAGTGCCGGATCAGATCCGCAGCTGGTCGATGACGCTTTTGAGGTCCTGCCGCAACTGTGCCAGCGCGGGTTTGGCAGTCGTCGCGGCAGCCGTGATCCGCGCATTGCGCGCCGGCTCATTGGCGATTTCGTCGAGCCGGTTGCGCGCCCCGCTGATGGTGAATCCCTGATCGTAGAGCAGTTCGCGAATGCGGCGGATCAGCAGCACCTCATGATGCTGGTAATAGCGCCGGTTGCCGCGGCGTTTGACGGGCCGCAGCTGCGTGAACTCCTGCTCCCAATAACGCAGCACGTGCGGCTTGACGCCGCACAACTCACTCACTTCACCGATCGTGAAATAACGTTTTGCCGGGATCGGCGGAAGTTGGATTTTAAGGCTGCCGCTGGCTTCCATGGAAATGCTGTTCCACCATCGATTTTAATTTTTGTGATGCATGGAACGTGACGACGCGGCGTGCGGAAATGGGAATTTCCTCGCCGGTCTTCGGATTGCGCCCGGGCCGCTGCGGCTTGTCGCGCAGCTGAAAATTGCCAAAACCGGAAAGTTTGACACCCCTGCCATTTTCCAGTGCCTGGCGAACTTCGTCGAAGAAGGACTCCACCATGTCCTTGGCTTCACGCTTGTTGAAACCCACCTTCTCGAACAGCAGATCGGCAAGTTCCGCTTTGGTTAACGTCATGTTGTCCCCTCTCAACGAAGCTTCGCGTTAAACTTTTCTTGCAGAATCCGGCGCAGTTCGACCATCGCTTTTTCGGCTTCTGCGTCCGTCAAGGTTTTTTCAGTATCCTGCAATAACACACTGAATGCAAGACTTTTTTTCCCTTTTTGGACCCCCCGGCCGCGGTATAAATCGAACACCACGACGTCCCGCAAAATGGCTGGTCCGGCACGCTTCAGTTCGTTGCTGATATCGCCGTAACGGACAGTTTCATCGAATTCTGCAGCCAGATCCCGGCGTACGGCCGGAAATTTCGCGATTTCCTGATAAACCGGCAGTCCACGCTGTTCCACCGCGTGTAACTCCACTTCGAACAGCAGGGGAGCGGACGCCAAATCATACTTCCGCTGCCAGCGCGGATGCAATTCTCCGATCCACCCCGCGGCTTCGCCATTCACCATGACCATCGCAGATTTTCCCGGATGCAGCGCGGGGTGGGAGGCCGGTGCCAGCGTCACCACAGCCGGCGCCAGCAACGCCTCGAGGTCTGCCTTGACGTCGAAAAAATCAACGGCGCGCGCCGCGCATCCCCATTGCTGGGGCTCGGCATAGCCGAACGCAATCGCACCGACCCGCCAGGGTTGCGGATACCCAGCCTTGCTCAAAAAGCAGCGGCCGATCTCGAACAGTCGTACCCTTCCCTGTTTACGGCTGGCATTGAAACAAACGGCGCTGACCAGTCCGCCGATTAGGCTCGACCGCATGACGCTCATCTGGCTCGCAATCGGATTGGCCAGTGCAATCGGCTCAGGGTTGGCACAAAAATCGTTTTCCCAGGCGCGCTCGACAAAGCTGTAGGTCACCGCTTCCTGGTAATCCAGACCAGCCAGCAGACGGCGGATCGCGGCAGGCCCACGGCGCCCTTCGACCACCGGCAGCAATGCCGTCTGTCCCACAGGAATCGCGGCGGGGATCCGGTCATAACCGTGCACGCGCGCCAGTTCCTCGATCAGGTCTTCCTCGATCCCGATATCGAAACGGTAGCTTGGCGGCACGGCCTCGATCACATCGCCTGCAAGACGGGGCTGACAACCCAGGCGCCCCAGGATTGACGCCGCAAGCGCAGCGTCGACCTCGAAACCCAGCACCCGTCGCGCCCGCGCCAGTCGCAACCTGACCGGGTTGCGCGCAGGCAGCCGGCCCTGTGCTTCAGCGACCGGGCCAACCCGGCCGCGGCAGATCTGGGTGATCAACTGGGTCGCACGCTCCAGTGCCGCGCGTGCGCCGGCAAAATCCACCCCGCGTTCGAAACGGTACGCTGAGTCGGAACCGAATCCGAGATCGCGCGTCTTGCCGGCGATCGCGTCAGGACTGAAAAATGCGCTCTCGAGAATCACATCGCGGGTTTCGCCAGTGACGCCGCTGTGTGCGCCCCCCATGATGCCCGCCAGAGCCAACGGCTGTTGGGCATCGGCAATGATCAGGTATTCCGGCGTCAGCGCCAGTTCCGTGCCGTTGAGCAGTGCCAGGGTTTCGCCGGATCGGGCACGGCGCACGCAGATGCCGCCGGTAACCCTGGCGGCATCGAAAGCATGCAGCGGCTGGCCCATCTCCAGCAATACGTAATTGGTGACATCAACCACCGCGCTGATGGTGCGGATCCCGCTGCGCATCAAGCGCCGCACCATCCACTCCGGCGTTGGTGCCGCGGCATTGATATCGCGAATGATCCGCGCACAGTAACGCGGGCAGTCAGCGGGCGCATCGACCGTAATCGCCATCGTGTCCTTGATGACCGGCACTATGGGTGCTGGCGGCTGCCACTTGAGCGTCAACCCGGTCAGCGCCGACACTTCACGCGCCATGCCCAGCACGCTCAGACAGTCGCCGCGGTTCGGCGTCGGCTTCGTCGTCAGCACCTGGTCATCCAGATCGAGCAGATCGCGCACATTCAGCCCGATGGTTGCATCCGGTGCGAGCTCGAGCAGCCCCTCGGCGGCATCGCTCAAGCCGAGTTCTCTGGCAGAACACAACATGCCGTGCGACTCGACGCCGCGCACCTTGGCGAGCTTGATTTCGATGCCGGGCAGGCGTGCGCCCGGCAGCGCCGCCGGCACGCGCATGCCGGCGCGGGCATTGGGCGCGCCACAGACGATGGTCAGCGGTGCAGTCCCGGCATTGACCTGGCACACCTGCAGACGGTCGGCCTCGGGATGCTTCGCCACACTGAGTATTTCGGCGACGACAACGCGGTCAAATGGCGGTGCCGCCGGCTCCACCGCCTCGACTTCAACACCGCCAAAGGTCAGCAGATCCGCCAGCTCGGCGGTCGAGACCTCGGGATCGACCAGTTCGCGCAGCCAGTGCTCGGAAAGTTTCATCGCGTGCCGCCCTTAGACGAACTGCTTCAGAAAACGCAGGTCGTTGTCATAGAACAGCCGCAGGTCATTGACGCCATAGCGCAGCATGGTCAGGCGGTCCGGACCGAGTCCGAAAGCGAATCCCTGATAACGCTCGCTGTCGATGCCGACATTGCGCAGTACATTTGGATGCACCATGCCGCAGCCGCCGACCTCGAGCCAACCGTCGCCAAAGCTCATGTCGATCTCTGCCGAAGGTTCGGTGAACGGAAAAAACGACGGACGGAAACGCACCTCAAGGTCGTCGTTTTCAAAAAAACGCCGGAAGAAATCGATCAGCACGCCTTTCAGATTGGCGAAACTGATCTGGTCATCGATCCACAGGCCCTCGACCTGATGGAACATCGGCGAATGCGTGGCATCGGAATCGACACGGTAGACGCGACCCGGCGCAATGACCCGGATCGGCGGCTGGTGCTGCTCCATGTAGCGGATCTGGATGGGCGAAGTATGGGTGCGCAGCAGATGCTTCCCGTCGGCCAGGTAGAACGTATCGTGCATCGAGCGCGCGGGATGGTTCGCCGGCTGGTTCAACGCCGTGAAGTTGTAGAAATCGGTTTCGATTTCCGGGCCATCGGCCACTGCAAAACCGATCGAACGGAACAACTGCTCGATGCGCTCCATGGTGCGGCTCACCGGATGCAATCCGCCCATCGCCCGGCCGCGACCCGGCAGCGTGACATCGATCGATTGCTCAGCGAGGCGCGCCTCGAGCGCGCGGCCCGTGATCAGTTCGCGCTGCGCATGCAGCGCTTCCTCGAGCGCCTGCTTGGCCGCATTGATACGGGCGCCGGCAGCGGGTCGCTCCGCGGCGGACAGCTTGCCCAGTCCCTTGAGCAGTTCCGTCAGCGCCCCGGTCTTGCCGAGGTATCGTGCTTTGGCCTGCTCCAGCGCATCGGCATCATTGATGCCGCCGAACAGCGCCATCGCTTCGGCCACAAGCTTGTCGAGTTCCTGCATAAGTGGATGGTAGCGGATTTCAGAGAAAAAAAAGGAGGCTCATCGAGCCTCCCTTTTTCAGGTGTCCACCTTCAGGCGCCGAGGCTGCTCCTGGCCTGCTCGACAAAGCGCTGGAACGCGGGCTTGTCCGCCACGGCGATATCGGCCAGCACCTTGCGGTCGACTTCGATCGCCGCCTTCTTCAGGCCGTTCATGAACACGCTGTAGGTCATCCCGTGTTCACGGGCTGCCGCATTGATACGGGCGATCCACAATGCACGGAACTCGCGCTTGCGGTTACGCCGGTCGCGGTAGGCATACTGCCCGGCGCGCATGACCGCTTCGTTGGCAATGCGGAATACGTTGTTACGACGGCCGCGAAAACCCTTGGCGGCCTTGAGCACCTTCTTGTGCGCCCTGCGGGCGATTACACCGCGTTTGACTCTAGGCATGGCTGCTCTCCCCGGTCAGTACGGCAACATCGCTCGAACCGAGCGCTGATCCGATGCATGCACCATGGTCGTGCCGCGCAGTTGACGCTTGCGCTTGGTGCTCTTCTTGGTAAGGATATGGCGCAGATGAGACGAACTGCGCTTGAACACGCCGCTGCCCAGCTTTTTGAATCGCTTGGCCGCGCCGCTCTTGCTCTTCATTTTCGGCATGGTAACTCCTGTTTTAGCCTAGCGTCGGGCGCCTGCGTTGCCGCGGGACTTGATGGCCCGATCACTACTTCTTTTCAACGGCTCCGGCATTCTCTGCCGCAACCACCTTGCCCGGCAGTGCTGCCGGTTTTGCCCCCGCAACCATGGTGCCGGTCTCGGGTGAACCCTTCGCCGCAGCCGGCTTCGGCTGGACTTTCTTCGGCGCCAGCACCATCACCAGCTGGCGACCTTCCATTTTCGGGAACTGCTCAACTACCGCATGCTCGATCAGGTCCGTTTTCACGCGCTCCAGCAGCCGGATGCCGAACTCCTGGTGCGCCATCTCGCGCCCTCTGAAGCGCAGCGTGATTTTCGCCTTGTCACCTTCGTCCAGAAACCGGGTCAGGTTGCGCAGCTTGATCTTGTAATCGCCCTCATCCGTCCCCGGACGAAACTTCACTTCCTTGACGATGATCTGTTTCTGCTTGAGCCTCGCTTCATGCTGCTTCTTGCTCTCACGGTATTTGAACTTACCGTAATCCATGACGCGGCAGACCGGCGGGTTCGCCGTCGGTGCGATCTCGACCAGATCCAGTTCGGCTTCTTCCGCGAGCTTGTTGGCCGCGGCGATGCTGATCACGCCGACCTGCGACCCGTCGGCCCCGATGACCCTCACTTCCGGAGCGGTGATTTCACCATTGATCCGGGCTTCTTTTTCCTGAGCTATGCGACAAACTCCCTGATTTCGTTGCTCTTAGACCGTACGTCCCTTGCGTGCAATGTCGCTTTTCAACAGCGACAAAAAGACATCCAGGGACATTTGCCCCAGATCCTCGCCTTTACGGGAACGCACAGCCACCAGTTGTGCAGCCACTTCCTTGTCTCCAACCACCAGCTGGAAGGGCAGCTTTTGCAGACTATGTTCGCGAATTTTATAGGAAATCTTCTCATTCCTCAAGTCGGCTTCGACCCGGAAACCGGCCTTTTTCAGGGTTTCGGCCACCCTCGCCACAGGTCCGGCCTGCGCTTCTGAAATATTCATCACGACAGCCTGCACCGGCGCCAGCCATGCCGGCATGGCCCCGGCGTAGTGCTCGATCAGGATGCCGATAAAGCGCTCCAGGGAACCGAGGATGGCCCGGTGCAGCATCACCGGCGTGCGCCGGCTATTGTCCTCGGCCACGTACTCGGCACCCAGCCGCCCCGGCAACGCAAAATCCAGCTGCAGCGTGCCGCACTGCCAGACCCGGCCCAGGGAGTCTTTCAGCGAAAACTCGATCTTGGGCCCGTAGAAGGCACCTTCGCCGGGGTTCAGCTCCCATGCCATCCCCTTGGCGTCCAGCGTCGCCTTCAATGCCGCTTCGGCGCGATCCCACACCGCATCGTCCCCGATCCGTTTCGGCGGCCGCGTCGACAATTTGACCAGGATTTGTTCGAAACCGAAGTCTGCGTAGACCCTGCGCAAAAGGTCGACAAAAGCCCCTGCCTCCTCCTGAACCTGCGCTTCGGTACAGAAAATGTGCGCATCGTCCTGCACGAAGGCACGCACCCGCATCAGGCCATGCAAAGCGCCCGAAGGTTCGTTGCGGTGGCAGGAACCGAACTCGGCGATACGCAGCGGCAGGTCGCGGTAGCTTTTGACCCCCTGGTTGAAGATCTGCACATGACCCGGGCAGTTCATCGGCTTCACCGCATAGTCGCGTTTCTCCGATTCGGTCGTGAACATGTATTCGCGGTAGTTTTCCCAGTGACCGGAGCGCTCCCACAACGCGCGGTCCATGACCTGCGGCGTACGCACTTCCCGGTAATTCGCCTCGGTCAGCACGCTGCGCATGTACTGCTCGATCACCTGCCAGATCACCCAGCCGTTGGCATGCCAGAACACCATGCCCGGCGCCTCGTCCTGCATATGAAACAGGTCGAGCTGGCGCCCCAGCTTGCGGTGATCGCGCTTTTCCGCCTCCTCGAGACGGTGCAGATACTGATCCTGCTCTTCCTTTTTCGCCCAGGCCGTGCCGTAGATCCGCTGCAGCATCTCGTTTTTCGAGTCACCGCGCCAGTACGCGCCGGCCACCTTCATCAGCTTGAACACTTTCAGCTTGCCCGTGGACGGCACATGCGGCCCGCGGCACAGGTCGATGAAGTTGTCCTGCCGGTAGAGTGAGATCGGTTCATTGGACGGAATCGACGCAATGATTTCCGCCTTGTACTTCTCGCCCATCGCCGAGAACAACCGCACCGCCTCGTCGCGCGGCATCACCTGACGCTCGACCTTGATGTCGCGCTTGGCGATTTCCGTCATGCGCTTTTCGATGGCCGCCAGATCTTCAGGGGTAAACGGGCGCTTGTAGGCGAAGTCATAATAAAAACCGTCGTCGATCACCGGACCGATCGTCACCTGCGCATCGGGGAACAATTCCTTGACCGCATGGGCCAGCAGATGCGCTGTCGAATGGCGCAGAATCTCGACGCCGTCAGCGCTCTTGTCGGTGACCACTGCAAGTTCAGCATCCGCTTCGATGCGGTGCGAAGTGTCGACGAGCTTGCCGTCGACACGACCGGCCAGCGCAGCCTTTGCCAGGCCGGCACCGATCGAGGCGGCAACCTCGGCCACCGTCACCGGATTCTCGTAGGATCTGACCGAACCGTCGGGTAATTTGATGTTGACCATGTCGTATTTTCACCAAGCACAAACAAAAAAAGTGCGGGCAAGCCGCACTTTTATCCGCTACCAGGGGTATTACGCAGCTATTGCCGGGATCCGATAGGCTTGCAAGTTCGCGGTGTCATAACGCTCGCTTCCTGTGATTCGCCGGAAAATAAATACGCAATCCGAAATTGGTAGGCGCGATTGGACTCGAACCAACGACCCCCACCATGTCAAGGTGGTGCTCTAACCAGCTGAGCTACGCGCCTGAAAGACGCGCATTCTAGCCGAATCAGGATGCCCCATCAAACGAATTGCGGACGCCGGGTCATACCGATGCAGGTGTCAACGAGCGACCGGGGAACACCATGACGCTGTCCCCCATCGATCGTCGGTCCGTGACCACGCATCCGTTCGCAAACTTCTGCGATGCCACAGGCCCGGTATTGCGCTGCGCGGAACACGGCTACCACTTTGCCGACGGCGATATCTGCATTGATGCCGCCAGTGCTGTAGATCAGACCGACCCTGCACGGGCTGAGCATGCGGGGACAGGCGTCGCATGGCACCGCATGCACGTTAAGCCGCAGGAGCGCGCGCCACGCGTCCCCTGACCACGCCCCGCAGTGGCCACGATGCGCCAGGCGATGCAGTTATCACCACCTTGCGCCGCCGGCAGTGCCCGGAGGGCACTGCGCGGTGTATGACGGCAACAGATTTTGTTGCTACATCACTTGAATATAAAACTATAAGTTATTGTTTTTATTATGTCTTTTATGTCTGTTATCTGCGCCCAGCACTCACCACGCCCTTGACCTCGCGAATCAGCGCCAGCACCCGCCGCAGCTGGTCGAGATCGATAATCTCGACGGTAAAGCGCATCCGTGCCGCCAGATCGGTAGTGCTCGACCGCGTCGCCGTGACATTGACCCGTTCCCGCGACAGCACCTCCGAGATGTCGCGCAGCAGTCCGGTGCGATCGACCGCCTCCACCACCATTTCCACGGGGAACGTCGCCCCGGTGGCTTGACCCCACTCCGCCTCCACACACCGCGCCGGATCGAGGCGCGCGAGGTTGGCACAGTTTGCCCGGTGCACGCTGACACCGCGTCCGCGGGTAACAAAGCCGACAATCGGCTCCGGCGGCGCCGGCCGGCAGCATTTGGCGGGGGTCGTCAGCAGCCGGTCGACACCGACCACCAGTACGCCGCCGCCGGTTCTGGCCGGCTTGCGCGTGACCAGGGTTGCGACTTGCCCATCGGCCGGCGTCTGCGGCACATCCCCCGTCAGCGCATCGTGCAGTGCCTTGGGACCGATTTCACCACGCCCGAGTGCGGTCAGCAGATCGTTGAGCCTGTCATAGCCCATGTCCGCGGCCAGCTGGTCCAGCTTGAGTTTGGTCAGGCCGTGCCGCTGCAATTCCTTGTCCAGCATCGCGCGCCCCTGCGCGATGTCGGTCTCGAGGTTCTGCCGGTTGAACCACTGCCGCACTTTGCCGCGCGCGCCCGGACTTCTCAGATAACCCAGTTGCGGATTGAGCCAGTCGCGACTGGGCGCACCCTGCTTCGCCGCCAGAATTTCAACCTGCTGGCCGTTCGCCAGCGGTGTGTTCAGCGGCACCATCACGCCGTCGACCTTGGCGCCGCGGCAACGGTGGCCGAGTTCGGAGTGCACGTGATATGCAAAATCAACCGGCGTCGACCCCTTGGGCAAGTCGACCACCCGTCCCTGCGGGGTGAACACGTAGACCGAATCCTCGAACAAGCCGGTCCTGAACTGTTCGGCGAACTCACCGGTATCGCGCACCTCATCCTTCCACTCCAGCACCTGGCGCAGCCACGCAATCTTCTCCTGGTACCCCTTGTCGTGGCGTCGGCCTTCCTTGTACTGCCAATGCGCCGCGATGCCGAGCTCGGAGTGCTGGTGCATTTCATAGGTGCGGATCTGCACTTCCACCGATTTGCCTTCCGGCCCGATCACTGCCGTGTGCAGCGACCGGTAATTGTTGGCCTTCGGCTTGGCGATATAGTCGTCGAACTCCTTGGGCAGCGGCGACCACAGGCTGTGCACGATCCCCAGCACCACATAACAATCCTTGACCTCGCGCACCAGCACCCGCACCGCGCGAACATCATAAAGTCCCTCAAAATCAATGCCTTTAAGCTGCATCTTGCGGTGGATGCTGGCGATATGCTTGGGGCGCCCGGTGACCTCGGCGGCAATGCCGGCACGCATGATCTCGCCTTTGAGGACTGCCACCACGTTCTCGATATAGCGTTCACGGTCTTGGCGTTTTTCGTCAAGCAGCCGGGCAATGCGCCTGTAACTCTCCGGTTCGAGTACCCGCAGCGCGAGGTCTTCCAGTTCCCACTTGAGTTGCCAGACGCCAAGCCGGTTGGCCAGCGGCGCAAAAATATCCCGCGTCAATGCCGCGATGTCGGTCATCTGCGGCACGTTTCCGGATTTGACGATCGAACGCAGTTCCTGGAGATGATCGGCAAGCTTGATCAGCACGACGCGCACATCCTGCACCATCGCCAGCAGCATCTTGCGCAGGGATTCCAGTTGCGCGGCCTGCCCTTCGCCACGGATAGCCGACTTGGCATGGCTGGACAACGCGCCAATCTCACCCATGCGCACCACACCTTCGGCCAGTTCAAGTATGGTCACGCCGAATTTTTCACGGATTTCCCGCGCGGCCGCTGGGTGGGCACGCAATAACGGCACCAGGAGCGCGGCCGCGACCGACTCGTGATCGAGATCCAGCGCACGGACGATGTCAGCCGTCGCCCGGGCGTGGGCCAGCGCGGTCTCGCCGGTCGGCATGACAATGCGCTGCAGCGGTGCAGCGACATGCTCCGCCACGCAGGACAGCATCGCGCGGGCGGGTTCGTCGAAATGCGCCGCCACTTGATCCAGCCATGGCCTTGTGCCCGATGCGGTGTGCTCAGGCGCATACAGTGGTTTGTTCCTGCTCATTGCGACCCGATACTTAACGAAATTAATTCACGCCGCTTCGACTGTAGCGCGGCCACGTGAGATTCGCCACCTTGCCCCAAAATGGTGCGGGCGCACTGTTAACAGTCATGGCCGCCTTGCGGAAAGCGCTTCTGGCCATTGAAAGTAGGTGGCATACCGGTTGCTTATGCGATGTGTTACAAACAAGCCTCCGGATTCACCGTTGGACACAGAAATCATCACCATGAATGCCAGCCGTCCATACGACGAAATGCGCGCTGCCGACGGTTCAGTCCGGCCGCATTATCGCGCGTATACCGAATGGCTCGCTGACAAGCCGGCGGATTTCCTGTCGCAGAAGCAGCGCGAGGCCGATGCCCTTATCACCCGGCTGGGCATCACCTTTGCGGTCTACGGCGACGAATCGGGCACCGAACGGTCGATCCCTTTCGACATCATCCCGCGGATCATCCGCCCGGACGCCTGGAAGATCATCAGCGACGGCGCCTGCCAGCGGGTGCGTGCGCTGAACGCGTTCCTGAAGGACATCTACCACGAGCAGGAAATCCTCAAGGCCGGCATCATTCCCGCCGCACAGGTCACCGGCAATTCCGCCTTCCGTCCCGAAATGAAAGGGGTGCACGTGGCGGGCGACGTCTACGTGCATATCGCCGGCATCGACATCGTCAAAACCGACAGCGGCGAATTTTATGTGCTGGAGGACAACCTGCGCACACCCTCCGGCGTGTCCTACATGCTCGAAAACCGCAAGATGATGATGCGCCTGTTTCCCGATCTGTTCGGCCGCATCCCCGTCGCGCCCATCGACCACTATACCGACGTGCTGCTCGACAACCTGCGCGCTGTGGCACCGGCGCATGTGACCCAGCCCACGGTGGTGGTCATGACGCCCGGCTCCTATAACAGCGCCTACTTCGAGCATGCTTTTCTGGCGCAGCAGATGGGGGTCGAACTCGTCGAGGGCCAGGATCTCTTCGTCGCCAACAATTACGTCTACATGCGCACCACCGCGGGTCCGCAGCGCGTCGACGTCATCTACCGCCGCATCGACGACGACTATCTTGACCCGCTGGCATTCCGCCCCGACTCGGCACTGGGTGTCCCGGGCATCTTCGCAGCCTACCGTGCCGGCAATGTCACGCTGGCCAATGCGATCGGCACCGGTGTCGCCGACGACAAATCGACTTATCTGTACGTGCCGCAGATGATCGAGTTCTATCTCGGTGAAAAACCGGTCATTGCCAACGTGCCCACCTACCGACTGGGCAATTCCGACGACCTCGCTTACACCCTGGCACACCTGCCGGAGCTCGTCGTCAAGGAGGTACAGGGTTCCGGCGGCTACGGCATGCTGGTTGGCCCGACCTCGACCAAAGAGCAGATCGCGGAATTCCGCAAGCGCATCGAACAGAACCCCGCCAACTACATCGCCCAGCCCACGCTGGCACTGTCGACCTGCCCGACTTTCCGCGGCTCGGACATCCTGCCGCGCCACGTTGACCTGCGGCCGTATGTGCTGTCGGGGCGCGGTGTCACGCTGGTGCCGGGCGCACTGACCCGGGTGGCACTGCGCGAAGGCTCCCTGATCGTCAACTCATCCCAGGGCGGCGGCACCAAGGACACCTGGGTACTGGAGGATCTACAATGCTGAGCCGGCATGCCAACAACCTGTACTGGATGTCGCGTCAGATCGAGCGGGCCGAGAACACCGCCCGGCTGCTTGACGTCACTTACCAGATGTCGTTGCTGCCTTACCGCGTCATTGATTCCACGCAGGCCTGGGCAGAACCCTGGGCGCTGCCGCTGGTCATCAACGGTCTCGCCAGCGCCTACTACGAGAAATATCCGGGACCGCTGACCTCCGACAATGTGCTGCGCTTCATGGTGACCGACAGCACTAACCCATCGAGCATCTGTTCGCTGACGTATGCCGCACGCGAAAACGGCCGCAGCATGCGCGGCGTGATGACCACCGAGATGTACGAGGATCTCAACGCGATGTGGCTGGAGCTGCGCTCCCGCAGCGAAGCCGCACTGAATCATGGGGGCATCAACGAATTTTTCGAGTGGGTCAAGACGCAGTCACACCAGTTTCGCGGCGTCACCTTCGGCACCATGCTGCGTGACGAGGCCTACCAGTTCATCCGGCTCGGCACTTTCATGGAACGTGCGGACAACACCGTGCGCCTGCTCGACGTCAAATACCACACGCTGCTGCCCAGCGCCGCCGACGTCGGCGGTGCCGTCGACTACTACCAGTGGAGCGCCCTGTTGCGCTCGGTCAGCGCACTCAACTCTTACCGGCGCATTTACCGTGATGTGATCACGCCAAAACGCGTGGCAGAACTGCTGGTACTGCGCGAGGATCTGCCACGTTCGCTCCACGCCTGCATGAATGAGATCTACGAGATCCTGCGCGACCTGTGCAAACGCGATTCCATGGAACCGGAGCGCCTGGCCGGTGAGCTGCATGCCCAACTCCATTACGGGCGCGTGGAACAGGTCATGGAAACGGGGCTGCACGAATACCTGATGGAGTTCCTGGAAAAACTCCATACGCTGAACGACGAACTGAACCGCAATTTCCTGGCGCCGGTCGATGCCGCCCCCTCGGTCAGACCCGGGCTGCAAGCGCAAACATGACTGAGTTTGGACACCCGGATGTTGCGGCACCGGCACTCACCTGCGCCCTTGTAAGTCCAGACCGCTTACCCTATGCTTCGCGACGTTCATCTACCCGCCTGAATCGAAAATGACTTATTGTGTAGCAGTAACCCTTGACGCCGGCATGGTGTTCGCCTCGGACTCGAGGACGAACGCCGGCGTCGACAATGTCGCCGTCTTCAGCAAAATGTATGTGTTTGCCGCCGAGGGCGATCGCGTGGTCGTCATGCTCAGCTCCGGCAATCTCTCGGTCACCCAGAATGCCATCAAACTGCTCGAGGAAGGCCAGCGCAATCCCCGGCAGAAAAAAACCGTGATGAATGCGGAATCGATGCATGAAGTGGCCAGCCTCGCCGGCCAGGCATTGCGCGACGTGCGCAACAGCAACGCTCCGTATATGCAGGAGAGCAACATCGACCCCAGCGCGTCATTTATCGTCGGCGGCCAGATCCGTGGCGGACCAATGCGCCTGTACCGCGTCTACAGTGAAGGCAATTTCATCGAGTCGACGCCGGAAACGCTCTATTTCCAGATCGGCGAGAGCAAATACGGCAAACCGGTGATTGACCGCGTTATCCAGCGCAACACCAGCCTGCTCGAAGCCACCAAATGTTTGCTGGTTTCATTTGACTCGACCATGCGCAGCAATATTTCAGTGGGCCTGCCGATCGACCTGCTGATCTACAAGCGCGACAGCCTGAAAGTGGATTTGCAGCACCGGATACTCGAAACCGACCCCTACTTCAACATGATCCACAGCAAGTGGGGCGAAGGCCTGCGCAAGGTGTTTTCCGAACTGCCCAATCCGGACTGGAATGTCGGCACCCAGCCGTAGCCTTAACTGTTGTCATCGCAGCCCGCGGGAGTGCCAGTGAGCATACACGTCGGCTTGCATCACCAGACACGCTACCGCTACGACCGCCCGGTCAGCCTGTCGCCCCATGAAGTGCGGCTGCGCCCGGCGCCGCATTCCCGCACGCCCATCCTGTCCTACTCGCTGAACGTCAGTCCGGCACAGCATTTCGTCAACTGGCAACAGGACATATTCGGCAATTACATCGCTCGCCTCATGTTTCCCGAGAAGACGCGCGAACTGGAAATTACCGTCGATGTCGTCGCCGACATGACGGTGATCAATCCCTTCGATTTTTTCATCGACAGTTACGCCGAGCGCTTTCCCTTCGCCTATCGTGACGACCTGGTCCGCGACCTCACGCCATACTGCGCCCTCGATGAGCAGGGTCCGCTGCTCATGCAATGGCTGGCCGATTTCCGCGCCGCACACTCCGGCGAGATTGCGACCATTGATTTCCTGGTCGCCATCAACATGCGCCTGCAACAGGACATCCGCTACCTGGTGCGGATGGAGCCCGGCGTGCAGACCTGCGAGCAGACGCTGCAGAACCGTAGCGGTTCCTGCCGCGACAGCGGCTGGTTGCTGGTGCAGTTGCTGCGCCACTGCGGCCTTGCCGCGCGCTTCGTGTCGGGTTACCTGATTCAGCTGAAGGCAGACCAGAAACCACTGGACGGCCCCGCCGGTACCGAGCGTGATTTCACCGATCTCCACGCCTGGGCCGAAGCCTATATTCCGGGGGCGGGCTGGATAGGCCTGGATCCAACTTCCGGCCTGCTGGCCGGTGAAGGCCATATTCCGTTGGCCTGCACCCCTTCGCCGGCCAGCGCTGCGCCGGTCACCGGTGGCGTCGAACCCTGCGAGACCCAGTTCGATTTCACGATGTCGGTCACGCGCCTACACGAAGACCCCCGCGTCACCAAACCGTACGACGTGGCGCAGTGGCATGCGATCAATGCATTGGGCGCAAGTATCGATGCCGACCTGGCCAACCATGATGTGCGACTGACCCAGGGTGGTGAACCGACTTTTGTCGCCATTGACGACATGGACGGCCCCGAATGGAACACCACCGCGCTGTCGGACAAGAAATGGCAGCTCGCGGAACAACTCGCCTGGCGGCTCAAGGATCGTTTCGCCCCGGGCGGCGTCGTATTCTATGGGCAGGGCAAGTGGTATCCGGGCGAACCCCTGCCGCGCTGGGCGCTGGGCATCCATTGGCGCAACGACGGTGCGCCTCTGTGGCGCAATCCGGCGCTGATCAGCGCAGCAGCATCGCCTGCCAGCGCACAGCCCGATGACGCGAAGCGCTTTGCCGCGGCCATGGTCGCCGCACTGGCGGTGCCGCCGGAACATCTGCTCGCCGCGTGGGAAGATCCGTTAACCCATCTGTCCGCGGAGAAAAAGCAGCGTATCCCCGGCAGCCCACACGCCGCCGGTTATGTCCTGCCGCTGGGTGGCGATGCTTCGGGGTGGAAGACTTCGGCGTGGCCGCTGCCGGAACACCAGCTCATCCTGATCAACGGTGATTCGGCTGTCGGTTATCGTCTGCCGCTCGGCGCGGTCGATACCGCCATCAAGCAAGACGGCAAAATCGTGCGCACTGCGCTGTGCATCGAGGTGCGCGAACAACGGCTGTACGTGTTTTTGCCGCCCTTCGAGACCCTGCAGCCGCATGTCAAACTGGTCGCGATCATCGAAACTGTCGCGGAAGGTCTGGCCATCCCGGTGCGCCTCGAAGGCTACGGGCCACCTGCGGACCCGCAGATCACGGTGCTCAATGTCACCCCCGACCCGGGTGTCATCGAAGTCAATATCCACCCGGCAGCCAGTTGGGAGCACCTGGTCACCAATACCACTGCGCTGTACGATGAGGCACGGGCGACCCGCCTCGGCACCGAGAAATTCATGCTCGACGGCCGCCATACCGGCAGCGGCGGCGGCAACCACATCGCGCTGGGCGGAGCGACGGTCGCCGACAGCCCGCTGCTGCGCCGGCCGGACCTGCTGCGCAGCCTGATCACGTACTGGCAGAACCATCCGTCGCTGTCATATCTGTTCTCGGGCATGTTCATCGGCCCGACGAGCCAGGCGCCGCGCGTCGATGAAGCCCGCGACGACAATCTCTACGAACTGGAAATCGCCTTCCAGCAGATGGCGGCATTGCAGGAAAAGCACGGCGCCGCGCTGCCGCCGGCAATGACCGACCGCCTGCTGCGCAATTTCCTGGTCGATCTGACCGGCAACACCCACCGTGCCGAGTTCTGCATCGACAAGTTGTACACGCCGCTGGGCGGCCGCGGCCAACTGGGCCTGCTCGAATTCCGCGGCTTCGAAATGCCGCCGCACCCGCAGATGAGCCTGGCGCAAATGCTGCTGTTGCGCGGACTGGTGGCCTGGTTCTGGCAGCGGCCGTATCAGTCAAAACTGGTGCGCTGGGGCACGCAGCTGCATGACCGCTTCATGCTGCCGCACTTCATCGCGGCGGATTTCCATGACGTGCTCGCCGACCTGCGCCGCGCCGGTTACGCCTTCGACGATACCTGGTACGCACCGTTCCACGAATTCCGCTTTCCGCGTTATGGCACGGTGTCGTACAGCGGCATCGAAATCGAACTGCGCCAGGCCATCGAACCATGGCACGTGCTGGGCGAAGAAGTGGGGCTCAACGCCACCGCGCGTTATGTCGATTCATCGGTCGAACGGCTGCAGGTGCGCTCCCGCGGCCTGACGGAATCGCGCCATGTGATCACCTGCAACGGCCGCGCCCTGCCGATGACGCCGACCGGCACCCCCGGAGAATTCGTTGCCGGTGTGCGCTACTGTGCGTGGGATCCGCCGTCAGCACTGCATCCGACCATCGGCGTGCATGCGCCACTGGTATTCGACGTCGTCGATACCTGGAGCCAGCGCTCGATCGGCGGCTGCACCTACCACGTGTCGCATCCGGGCGGACGCAACTACAGCACCTTCCCCGTCAATGCCAATGAAGCCGAGGCCAGGCGCATCGCCCGTTTCTGGGATCACGGCCACACCCCCGGTCCGATGACCGTCACCCCCGAGATCCCCAATCCGGCATTTCCGATGACACTGGATCTGCGCTGGCATTCCGGCACCAAAGATTAATCATAAGTAATTGTTTTTATTGATTTGTTATGCGATCCGCGGCTAGTAGATATTGCGCACGGCGGTGATCTGCGGATAGCGCCGGCGCACCAGCGCCTCGACAACATGTTTCAAGTCGAGTGCCGCGCGCGGGCAGCCGCTGCAGCTCCCCTTCAGCCGCACCGTCAGCGTCTGCCGTTCGAACGCGACGAATTCAATATCACCGCCGTCGCGGGCGAGTATCTGACGTACTTCCGCGAGCACCGACTGCAGCGCCCCGATCTCCGGCAACGCATCGCTCGCGGCGGCAGGCGTTTGCGCTTCGAGCTGCTTCTGCAACTGCAGCTGCTCACGGGCAATGCGCAGCGCGGCAACCGGATCCGTTACCTCCAGCGCATCGAGTTCCGCTTCGGTATAGAACGGCGCGTCGGTTTTCAGCGGCTCGGCCATCGGACCTGCGAACTAACCGATCCACGTCCGCGCGTTGCGGAACATGCGCAGCCAGGGTCCGTCGTTCTGCCACGATGACGGATACCAGGAATTCTGCACCGCGCGGAACACGCGTTCGGGGTGCGGCATCAGGATCGTGAAACGGCCATCCGGCGTGGTCAGTCCGGTGATGCCCTGCGGCGACCCGTTGGGATTGAGCGGGTAGGTTTCAGTGGCCATGCCGCGGTGGTCAACATAGCGCAGTGCGACGAGCGGCTGCGCGGCCGCCACTGCCGTGGCATCAGCAAACTCGGCGTAGCCTTCGCCGTGCGCCACCGCCACCGGAATGCGGCTGCCCGCCATGCCGGCAAAAAACAACGATGGCGACTGCCCCACTTCGAGGGTCACGAACCGGGCCTCGAACTGCTCCGAGCGGTTGCGCACGAAATGCGGCCAGTGCCCGGCGCCGGGCACCAGTTCGCGCAGGTTGCTCATCATCTGGCAACCGTTGCAGACACCCAGTCCGAAACTGTCCTGGCGCTGGAAGAAAGCGGCGAATTCGTCACGGGCCCGGGCGTTGAACAGGATCGACTTGGCCCAGCCTTCGCCGGCACCCAGCACGTCGCCGTATGAGAACCCGCCGCAGGCGGCGAAGCCCTTGAAATCCGCGAGGCTGATGCGACCGGCAATGATGTCGCTCATGTGCACATCGACCGCCGCAAATCCGGCACGGTCGAAGGCCGCGGCCATTTCGATCTGGCCGTTGACGCCCTGCTCACGCAGTACGGCCACGCGCGGATGCTCCCCCCGCTTGATGAACGGTGCCGCAATGTCCTCGTTCGGGTCAAATGTCAGCATCGGACTGAGTCCGGGATCGGCTGCATCGAGCAGCCGGTCGTATTCCTGTTGTGCGCATTCCGGGTTATCGCGCAATTGCTGCATGCGGTAGGTCGTCTCCGACCACGCCCGATGCAGATCGATGCGCGATTCGTCCAGTACCGTTGCAGCGTTGACTCGGACTGTCAGCCGCGACGTCGTGTTCACTGTGCCGATCCAGGCACAGAGATCGGCCAGCCCTGCCACTTCCAGCACTGCCAGTACGCGGGCGCGATCCGCGCTGCGGATCTGCACCACGGCGCCCAGTTCCTCGTTGAACAGCAGGGATGCCGCATCGTCACCGCGCAGCTCGACCTGCGCACCGCAGCGCGCCGCAAACAACATTTCGCAAAGCGTCACCAGCAGACCGCCATCCGAGCGATCGTGATAAGCGAGCAGCAGTTCCTGGTCCCGCAACTGCTGGATTGCACCGAAAAACTGTTTCAGCTCGGCGGCATCGACCACGTCCGGGGTCGTGTTGCCGACCGCGTCATACACCTGCGCCAGCGCCGAGCCGCCCAGCCGCCCCCGGCCGTGGCCAAGATCAATCAGCAGCAGTGCGGTATCGCCGCAGTCGGTGCGCAGCTGCGGCGTCAGCGTTTTACGTGCATCAGTGACCGGCGCAAAGGCCGAGACGATCAGCGACAGTGGCGCGACAACTTCCTTGCGCGCCACACCCTCGCTCCAGCTCGTCTTCATGGAAAGGGAGTCTTTTCCGACCGGGATGCTGATGCCGAGCTGCGGGCACAGTTCCATGGCCACCGCATGCACGGTATCGAACAGCGCCGCATCCTCCCCGGGATGTCCGGCCGCGGCCATCCAGTTGGCAGACAGTTTGATATCGCCGATTTTCGAGATCGATGCCGCCGCAATATTGGTCACGGCCTCGCCCACCGCCATGCGGCCGGAGGCTGCCGGATCGAGCACCGCCAGCGGCGTGCGTTCGCCCATCGCCATCGCTTCGCCGCGCGTGGTATTGAAGCCCATCAGCGTCACCGCGACATCCGCCACCGGCACCTGCCACGGTCCGACCATCTGGTCGCGCGCAGTCATGCCGCCGACCGTGCGGTCGCCGATGCTGATCAGGAACGTCTTGTCGGCAACCGTCGGCAGCCGCAGTACCCGGTACAGCGCCTCGCGGATGTCGATGCCCGCGCCGTCGAACACCTGGCCCTCATGCACCGTGCGCTGCACGTCACGCGTCAGTTTCGGCGGTTTGCCGAGCAGCACGTCGAGCGCCATGTCCACCGGGTTGTTGTCGAACAGGCGGTCGTTGACCCGCAGCCGACCGTCGGCTGTTGTCGTGCCGACCACCGCATACGGACAGCGCTCGCGCTCGCAGATCGCATGGAACTGCGTCAGCACGTGCGGCGCAATCCCGAGCACGTATCGCTCCTGCGCTTCATTGCACCAGATCTGCAGCGGCGACATGCCGGGCTCTTCGCTGGGCACGTCGCGCAGCTGGAATTGCCCGCCGCGGTGCGCCCCATGCACCAGTTCCGGCAAGGCATTGGACAGCCCGCCGGCACCGACATCGTGAATCGAAAGAATCGGATTGGCAGTGCCCAGCGCCCAGCAGCGATCGATGACTTCCTGCGCCCGGCGCTCGATCTCCGGATTGCCACGCTGCACCGAGTCAAAATCGAGGTCTTCCTGATTGGCTCCGGTATCCATGCTGGAGGCTGCGCCGCCACCGAGTCCGATCAGCATGCCGGGGCCGCCCAGCTGAATCAACAGCGCACCTTCCGGCAAAGCATGCTTGGCCGTGTGCTGCGCGGCGATGTTGCCGAGTCCGCCGGCAATCATGATCGGCTTGTGATAGCCGCGCACCTCGCGACCGATGCGCATTTCATAGCTGCGGAAATAACCGGCGAGGTTGGGTCGGCCGAATTCGTTGTTGAACGAAGCACCGCCGATCGGCCCGTCGAGCATGATCTGCAGTGCCGAGGCAATGCGTCCCGGCTTGCCGATCGGATTCGATTCCCACGGCTGTTCGAATCCGGGAATACGCAGATTGGAGACCGAAAACCCGGTGAGTCCCGCCTTGGGCTTCGCACCGCGGCCGGTCGCGCCCTCATCGCGGATCTCGCCGCCGGAGCCGGTAGCCGCACCGGGAAACGGCGATATGGCCGTAGGATGGTTGTGGGTCTCGACTTTCATCAGGATGTGCATCAGCTCCCGACTGTAGCCGTAACCCTGCTCTGCGCCAGGATAAAAACGCTCGACCGTCGCGCCCTCGATCACCGACGAATTGTCGGAATACGCCACCACCGTGCCCTGCGGATGCCGCTGATGCGTGGTGCGGATCATGCCGAACAGCGAGTGTTCCTGTTTATCGCCATCGATGATCCAGTCGGCGTTGAAGATCTTGTGCCGACAGTGCTCCGAGTTGGCTTGCGCAAACATCATCAGCTCGACATCGGTCGGATTGCGCCCGATGCGATGGAAGTTGTCGAGCAGGTAGTCGATCTCGTCCGTGGACAGCGCGAGCCCCAGCGTGCCGTTGGCACGCATCAGCGCGTCACGCCCGCCGCGCAGCACATCCACCGTGGCCAGCGGTTTGGGTTCGATGCGATGAAACAGTCCAGTCGCATCATCCAGCGCATCCAGCACCGACTCGGTCATCCGGTCATGAACATGCGGCAGCAGCGCGGCGCGCTCCGCAGCAGACAGCGACCGGCCGTTGCGCGTACACCACCAGGCCACGCCGCGTTCGATGCGCGTGACGGCCGGCAAACCGCAATGCCGGGCAATGTCGGTGGCCTTCGACGACCATGGCGAAATGGTGCCCAGGCGCGGTGTCACCAGCAGCAACGTGCCGCTTTGCCGGACCAACCCGGTATGCGGCCCGTAACTGAGCACGCGCTCCAGTTGTTGCCGTTCGGCATCGTCCAGCGTGCGCTGCAGTTCGATGAAATGCCAGTATTCGGCACTGATGCCGAGCCCGGGAATGACGGAGGCGACCGCCTCGAGGAGTTTTTTCCGGCGGAAAGCCGAGAGGGCGTCGCGTCCTCTCAGGCGTAGGAAATGCGGCATGATCATTGAGGAATCGGAAAGCGCAATTTTAACCGAAACCCGCCCTCTGCCGCAGAGATGCTTGCGTTAGAATCATCGCCATGACGACACCTGTGCCGCACGCCGCACCTGTATTGCTGACGCCTGCTTTGCGGATCGTCGAACAGTCGGCACTCGCTGGCCGCCATCCGCTGCCACTGATGGCACGCGCCGGCCTCGCCGCCGCCGAACTCGCCCGCACGCTCGCCGGTGACAGCGGCAAACCGATACTGATCCTCGCCGGCCCCGGAAACAACGGCGGCGACGCACTGGTGGTCGCCCGGCATCTCAGAGCATGGTGGTTCAAGGTCACTGTGGTCTGCCCCGGCGATCCGCAAAAATACACCGGTGACGCAGCCACGGCATTGCAGGACTGGCGCGCCCGCGGCGGCGACGTCGTCGATACCATGCCCCCGGCGCTGGACTGGGCGCTGGTGATTGACGGACTGTTCGGCATCGGCCTGCAGCGAGAACTCGATGGTCTCCATGCAGCGCTGATCGAACACGTCAACAGCCTGGATGCACCCGTGCTGGCCCTGGATGTGCCCAGCGGCCTCGATGCCGATACCGGCCGCGTACTGGGCTGCGCCATCGAGGCCGATCACACGATCACCTTCATCGCCCTGAAGCCGGGCCTGCTGACGCTGGAAGGCCCCGATTATTGCGGCAACGTGCATGTTGCCGATCTCGGCCTGCGCGCTGCCGTCGCCGATGCGCCCGGGGGTGTCACCATCGCCCGGCATGTGCTGGACCATCTGCTGCCGCCGCGTCCGCGCCATTCGCACAAGGGTACCTATGGCAGCGTCGGCATCGTCGGCGGCGCACAGGGCATGAGCGGCGCGGCGTTGCTCGCCGGTCGCGCAGCGCTGAAGTGTGGCGCGGGCCGGGTCTATGCGGGACTGTTGGCCAGTGACGCACTGGCCGATCCGCTGCAACCGGAACTGATGCTGCGAACCGCAGACGGCGTATTGCGCCTCGATCATCTCACCGCACTGGCGATCGGTCCCGGCCTCGGCGCGTCGCCCGACGCTGCCGAATATCTGGACTGGGCGCTGGAGACCGCCCTGCCGTTGGTGCTCGACGCCGATGCGCTGAATCTGATCGCAGTGGCAACCACCCTAAAAGATAAATTAAAACAAAGGGTTGCACCAAGCATCCTGACACCCCATCCAGCCGAAGCCGCGCGTCTGCTCGATTGCACGGTCGCCGAGGTGCAGCATGACCGCGTCGCCGCAGCGCTGCGGCTCGCGAGCGCATGCCACTGCGGGATTGTGCTCAAAGGTGCCGGCAGCATCTGCGCCTGGCCCGACGGCCACTGGGCCATCAACACTTCGGGCAATCCGGGCATGGCCAGCGCCGGCATGGGTGATGTGCTGACCGGGATCATTGCCGCGCTGCTGGCCCAGGGCGTCGACGAACGCCATGCGTTGACGGCCGGTGTCTACCTGCACGGCGCCGCCGCCGATCAATCGGTGCAAGACGGTTGCGGGCCGATCGGTCTGACGGCCAGCGAAGTGACCGATGCCGCTCGCGCGCTGCTGAACCGAAGCTGAATGACAGACGCCCGCTGGCGGCCCCACCTTATCCGCTGATCGCGCGGACCACGGCAAAACCAAGCAGCGTCATCGCCAGCGATCCGAGCAGATGGCTGCCGATCAACGCCATCGCCCAGCCGTAACGAGCCTCCTGTAGCAACATCACCGCTTCCAGCGAGAACGCCGAAAACGTGGTCAGGCTGCCGAGAAATCCGGTGATGAAAAACAGCCGGTATTCAGGTGGCAGCGTCGCATGTTGCATGAACAACTCGAAGGCCGCACCGATCATGAAGCCGCCGGCCAGGTTGGCCATCAGCGTACCCAGCGGCAGCGCCGGCAGATAATGATTGAACGCGACCGCCAGCCCCCAGCGCGACCAGGCGCCCAGCGCGGCACCGATGCCCACCGCCGTGAAGGATGCGTAATTCACGTCCCGCGCATTGCGGTGTGCGGACTCAGCCGGTCACGCCAATGTTCCAGGGCACGTACTCGTGATCGCCCAGGCCCAGCAGTTCGCTCTTGGTTTTTTCCCCGGAAGCGATGCGCAGCATCAGGTCGAAAATCTCCTGCGCCTTCGCGGAAAGCGTTGTCGTGCCTTCGAGAATTTCGCCGCAGTTGATATCCATATCCTCGGCCAACCGGTTGTACATCGGCGTGTTGGTCGCCAGCTTGATCGACGGCACCGGCTTGGCGCCGAACATCGACCCGCGGCCGGTGGTGAACATGATCATGTTGGCGCCACCGGCGATCTGCCCTGTGGCGGAAGTCGGGTCGAAACCCGGCGTGTCCATGAATACGAAGCCCTTCTCGGTCACCGGCTCGGCATAGCGGTACACCGCGTTCAGCGGCCCGGTGCCGCCCTTCATCGACGAGCCCAGCGATTTCTCGAAGATGTTGGCGAGCCCGCCGTGCTGGTTGCCGGGACTGACCACCCCGTTGATCTGGGTGTCGCGGCCTACGGTGTAAACATCCTTCCACCAGCGAATGCGCTCGATCAGCTTCTCGCCGACCTCACGGCTTTTCGCGCGGCGCGTCAACGTGTGTTCGACGCCGTAGATTTCCGGCGTCTCCGACAGGATATGCGTGCCGCCATGGCGCGCCAGCAGGTCCATCGCCGCGCCCAGCGCCGGGTTCGCGGTAATCGACGAGAAGCCGTCCGAGCCGCCGCACTGCAGGCCGATCATCAGGTGACTGGCCGGCACGCGCTGGCGCATCACCTTGTTGGCTTCGGGCAGCATCTCCTTCAGCGCGGCAATACCAGCCTCTATCGTCTTGCGTGTGCCGCCGGACTCCTGCATCACGAAGGTCTTCAGCCGGTCGCTGACGTCGAGGTTCTGCTCCTTCATCAGGCCCTTCAACTGGTTGCGCTCGCAGCCGAGGCCGACGATCAGCGCCCCGGCGAGATTGGCATGACGTGCGTAACCTGCCATGGTCCGCCGCAGCAGGTCCATCGGCTCGCCGGTCATTTCCATGCCGCAGCCGGTACCATGGGCGAAGGCGCAAACGCCGTCGATGTTCGGATAATCTGCCAGCCGTTCGGGCGTGAAATATTCGGCGATCTTGTGGGCCACCGTCGCCGAGCAGTTCACCGTCGACAGGATGCCGAGGTAATTGCGCGTCGCCACCTGGCCGTTGGCACGAACGATGCCCATGAATGTTGCGCGTTCGGCCTCCCGAATCATCTGCTCAGGCCGGTAATCGCGGGCATAGGCGTAATCGCGGTCGAATTCGCGGAATTCAAGATTGTGGGAATGCACATAAGTGCCGGCCGGGATATCGGCTGACGCAAAACCGATCGTTACCGCATACTTGAGAATCGGCTCACCTTTCCTGATCGCCCTTGCCGCGATCTTGTGGCCGGCAGGTACCTGGCTTTTCGCCGTCAGTCCGTCGTCGAGCTTGGCGCCGATTGCGATATCGGCCCGCGCGATCAATACATTGTCGTTGTCATGCAGCCGGATCACCGGTCCGGATGCAGGTTTGTCCTTGATGGTAATAACGCCGTCGTCCATAGCTGTGCCTCCTGGGTAAGCGATCGTCATTTTATCGGGAATGGACACATATCATCAAAAATGATGCTGGCGCGGCATGCCCGGGAACCCGGTAACTCAGGCGGCGGGGCGCGCCCTGAATTCGTCCACGGTTTCGTCTACGCGCTGGAATACCCCGCCTTCGTCCAGAATCCGTCGGATCAGGTTCTCCAGCATCATGATGCGATGGCCACGCCCGATAATGAACGGA
This sequence comes from Betaproteobacteria bacterium, assembly GCA_003820645.1. GTDB lineage: Bacteria > Pseudomonadota > Gammaproteobacteria > Burkholderiales > SG8-41. The sequence continues at coordinate 583 of RPOR01000027.1, read as the reverse complement.
TGACAGGTATAGGTCAGCACGCCCCACTCCACAGCCTGTTTCATGTAAAGAAATTCCTGTACCCAGTTATCCAGAACGTCATCCGCATTTTGCAGGCCCTGGCGCACGTTCGCCTCGCTACGCACAAATTCGAAATGCGGGGAATCGTCAGTGGACCAGTGAATGGGCATTTCGACGAGAGCGCTTGGCTTGCCGAACTCCGCCTTTTTCTGCAGCGGAACCTGATCTCCCTGCCGCGCAAAATAGGGGATGTAATCGTCGCCCATCATGCTGCTGTCGTAGTCGAAACCGTGCTTGAGCATCAATTCGACCGAATGCGGCGACAGATCCCAGGATGGCGACCGGTAACCCCGTGCCGTTTCGCCGCAGATCTTGCGGATGGCCTCGTTGCCGCGAACCAGTTCCGCCTCTTCCTGATCCCGCGCCAGGCTCGCCGGCGGCCGGTGCGTCCAGCCATGATGGCCGATTTCGTGGCCCGCCGTCACAACCTGGCCGACGGCATCGGGAAATGTCTCTATGGTATGCCCGGGCACATACCACGAAGTCCGTATTCGGTATTTCTTGAATAGCGCGAGCAGTCGCG
>RPOR01000026.1 GCA_003820645.1 Betaproteobacteria bacterium | reverse complement strand
GCCGCACCGGTAGCGCATACCCCGATGATGCAGCAATACCTGCGCATCAAGTCAGAGCACCCCGACCTGCTGGTGTTCTACCGGATGGGCGACTTCTACGAACTGTTCTTCGATGATGCCGAGCGCGCGGCGCGGCTGCTCGACATCACGCTGACCACGCGCGGCGAATCGGCGGGCACACCGATCAAGATGGCCGGCGTGCCGTTCCATGCGGTCGACCAGTACTTGGCCAGGCTGGTCAAACTGGGTGAATCAGTCGCCATCTGCGAACAGATCGGCGATCCGGCCACCTCCAAAGGGCCGGTCGAGCGCAGGGTCATGCGCATTGTCACGCCGGGCACGCTGACCGAGTCGGCGCTGCTCGACGAAAAGAGCGAAAACCTGCTGCTCGCCGCGCACTGCACCGGCAATGTGCTGGGGCTGGCCTGGCTGTCGCTCGCCTCCGGACGGTTCTGCGCGATGGAAACCGCGCCGGCGAATTTCACGGCCGAGATCGAACGCTTGCGGCCTGCGGAAATCCTGATCGCCGAGGGCACGGCCCTGGCAGCAGCGGATTCGGGCACGGCAATCCGTCATCTGCCGCCCTGGCGTTTCGACACCGACACTGCGCGGCGCACGCTGTGCAGCCAGTTCGAGACCCGTGACCTGAGCGGCTTCGGCGCGCAAACGCTGGATGTCGCGGTGGCCGCCGCCGGCGCGCTGCTCGATTATGCGAAGGCCACACAAGGCACGTCCATTGCGCACATCCGTGCCCTGACCGTCGAAACCGAGCGTGCCTATCTGCGCATGGATCCGGCGACGCGGCGCAATCTGGAACTGACCGAAACCATCCGCGGCGAGCCCGCGCCGACACTGCTGTCCCTGCTCGACACCTGCGCCACCGGCATGGGCAGCCGCCGGCTGCGCCACGCGCTGCACCATCCGCTGACCGACCGCGCCCTGGTCCGGACCTTGCACCAGGCTGTCACCGAACTGACCGATGACGACCGTCACGCTGCAGTACGGCGCACGCTGAAGCATTTTGCCGACGTCGAGCGCATCGCCGCCCGGATCGCACTGGCCACCGCACGGCCGCGCGATCTGTCCGGATTGCGCGGCTCGCTGCAGCGGCTGCCTGAACTGGTAGCGGCGCTGGGCGAGATCGCGACCGTACGCATGCAGGCCTTGGCTACTGATCTTGCCCCGCAACCGGAACTGGCGGCATTGCTCGCGGCGGCGATCAAACCCGAACCGTCGTCGGTCATCCGCGACGGCAGCGTCATTGCCGACGGCTACGACGCCGAACTCGACGAACTGCGCGGCATCCAGGACAACTGCGGCGCTTTCCTCGGTGAACTCGAAGCGCGCGAGCGCGCGCGCACCGGAATCACGACGCTGAAGGTGGAGTTCAACCGCGTGCACGGGTTCTACATCGAAGTCACGCGTGCGCAATCGGACAAGGTACCTGATGATTACCGCCGGCGCCAGACCCTGAAAAATGCCGAACGTTACATCACGCCGGAACTGAAGACTTTCGAAGACAAGGCGTTGTCGGCGCAGGAACGGGCGCTGGCGCGCGAAAAACTGCTCTACGACCAGCTGCTGCGCGAACTCGCCCCGCAGGTTCCGGCCCTGCAACAGGTCGCAGCGGCACTGGCAGAACTGGACATGCTGGCCGCATTCGCCGAGCGTGCAAGCGCACTCGGCTGGTCAGCGCCGGAGTTCACCGACGACGCCGTCATCGACATCACCGCCGGCCGTCATCCAGTGGTCGAAGCGCAAACGAGCCCGTTCATTGCCAACGACACGCGCATGTCGACGGGACGGCGGATGCTGCTGATCACCGGGCCCAACATGGGCGGCAAATCCACCTACATGCGGCAGACGGCACTGATCGCGCTGCTCGCGCATTGCGGATCGTTTGTGCCGGCCACGCACGCGCGTCTTGGTCTGCTGGACCGCATTTTCACGCGCATCGGTGCCGCCGATGATCTGGCGGGCGGGCGGTCGACATTCATGGTCGAAATGACCGAAGCGGCCTATATCCTGCACCACGCCACGCCGCAGAGTCTGGTGCTGATGGATGAAATCGGCCGCGGCACATCCACCTACGACGGCCTCGCACTGGCTTGGGCGATCGCCCGCCATCTGGTCGAACGCAACGGCGGCTACACACTGTTCGCCACGCATTATTTCGAGCTGACCCAGCTCGCAGTCGAATTCAAGCAGGTGGCGAACGTGCATCTCGACGCGGTGGAACACAAGGACCGCATCGTGTTCCTGCACAGTGTCGAGGAAGGCCCGGCAAGCCGCAGTTACGGTCTGCAGGTCGCACAACTCGCGGGCGTACCCGGCGCGGTCATCCGCAACGCGCGCAAACGACTCGCCGATCTGGAAGCAGCGGCCGCGGCACAAGTGCCGCAGGGCGACCTGTTCGCCGGATCATCGGTGACAGCCACTGCGCCCGCAGCGCCGGAACCGCATCCGGCCGTCGATGCCCTGCGCGACTGCGACCCCGATGCCCTGACGCCGCGCGACGCCCTCGAGTTGCTCTACCGGCTGCGGGAACTGACAAAACCCGGTTGATAACTTATAACTATTTGTTTTTAATGGTATTTAGATATTTTTCGGCTGCGGGTTCAATTCTGCACTTTGCACGCCTCATTGCAGACTGTATCTAGTGGTGATGCCCGTGCGCCCCATGCACATGCCCGTGCGCCATTTCTTCACCGGTCGCGGACCGCACTTCGGTCACCGTGCAGTGGAAATTGAGCGTCTGGCCGGCCAGCGGGTGATTGCCGTCGACCACCACCTTGTCCTCGGCGACGTCGGTCACGGTGTAGACGATCGCATGACCTGACTCGTCACCGCGTCCCTCGAACTGCATGCCGACAGCAACTTCGGGCGGAAACTTGTCACGCGACTCGACGTGCACCAGTTCCGCGTCATACTCGCCGAACGCATCGTCAGGGGCAAGGCGGACCTGGCAGCTGTCGCCGGCAATCTTGCCGTCAAGCGCCTCCTCGACCAGCGGAAAAATGCCGTGGAAACCACCGTGCAGATAGGCGATCGGGGATTCCGCCTTCTCGATCAGATTGCCCTGTGCATCCATCAGTTCAAACGTCAACGTCACGACCGTATTCTTTGCAATTTGCATCAGAGTTCCTTGATCAGTTGCGGTGATGAATACCGCGGGCCTGAGCCCCAGGGCGCGTACCGCACGACGCCCTCGCACCCGCTGCAAGCATCAGGTGCCGGATGGCGGATTCTGTAAACAAAGTGCCTGCCGGTCAAGCGCGCCAGGCACCGGCCAATTTATAATTCGGGGTAATGCGCAAGTCATTTCTCAATGGCCTGACGCCGGCGCAGTTCCTGCACCGGTACTGGCAAAAAAAACCGCTGCTCGCGCGCGCCAGCCTGCTCCGGTTCGCGCCGCTGATCACGCACCGCGATCTGCTGGACCTGGCCCGCTCGCCGGATGCGGAATCGCGACTGATCATCCGCACTGGTGGACGCTGGCAAGTCACCCACGGTCCGTTCACCCGGCGCGATTTCGCACAGCTGCCCGCCCGCAACTGGACACTGCTGGTGCAGGGCGTGAATCACGTACTGCCGCAGGCACAGGCCCTGCTCGCGGAGTTTGCGTTCATACCCTATGCCCGCCTCGACGACCTGATGGTCAGTTACGCACCACCCGGCGGCGGTGTCGGTCCGCATTTCGACAGCTACGACGTGTTCCTGCTCCAGGGTGCAGGCCGGCGCCGCTGGCGGATCAGCAGCCAGCGCGACCTGGCGCTGGTCGACGGCGCACCGCTGAAGATCCTGCGCAACTTTCGCGCAAGCCGCGAATGGGAACTCGCGGCAGGCGACCTGCTCTACCTGCCGCCGCGTTGTGCACATGACGGCGTGGCAATCGAGGACTGCATCACCTATTCGATCGGTTTTCGCGCCCCTTCGGCACAGGACCTCTGCGCCCGTTTCCTCGAGTTCCTGCAGGACGGCCTCGATACGCACGGGTTTTATGCCGACCCGCAACTCAAGCCCACCTGTCACCCGGCACGCATCGACCGCCAGCTCTCGCGGGGCTTGCTGCGCCTGCTCGAGGGCGCGCGCTGGAACCGCAGCGACATGCTGCGGTTCCTTGGCATGGATCTGAGCACGCCCAAACCGCATGTGGTCTATGTGCCGCCGCACCGTCCGTTGTCGCCGCCGGCGTTCGCCAAAGCCATCGTCAGACACGGGCTGCGGCTCGCGCTGCCGTCGATACTGCTCTACGACACCACCGCGTTCTATATCAACGGCGAGTGCTGGACGGTGCCGGCGCGCGCGCGCACGCGCATCCGCCAGCTGGCCGACCGCCGCGAGCTGCCACCTGCCACCGTAGCGGCAGCCGCGCTGGACACGCTCCATGCCTGGTACCGCGCGGGTTATGTCGTAACAGACTGAACCGGATGTGGGGAGTTTGTCCATGGAACTGACGGGTAATCCACCAAATGCCGGTTACCGGCGCTTCGAAAGCTACCGCGAGTACGAGGAGCTCATCGACCTGATGATCCCGCAGACCCAGCGCATCATCCGCGTCTTCGATAAAAACCTAGGCCGTGCGTGGAACAGCAGTACGCGCATCGAGCGGCTGACACAGTTCCTGCTCGCAGACCGCACCAACCGGTTGCTGATCGTGCTCCATGATATCCGGCAACTCGGCGTCGAATGGCCGCGCCTGATCGGTCTTGCACAGCAGTTCAGCCATGCATGCAGCATCCGCGAAACACTGCGCGCGGCGAAACATGTCCATGATCCGTTCGTCGTTTTCGACGGCAGCCACTATGTGCATCGCTTTCATTTCGATCACATGCGGGCCGCACAGGGCACCCATGACGCCACCGGCGCCCAGCAGTTGATCGATCGCTTTGCCGAAATACAGGAGGCCTCCGGCCCCCCGCTGGCGGCAAACGTCACGGGGTTGTGACGACCCGTCGCTTTAGCCTCTCGCGACCGCAAAAATCCTGATAGACTCCGCGCCGGCATGATGGCCGCTGCGAATTGCCGTTACGGATGTGCCGCGCGCACGGTGCCGACCAAATTTGGATAGAACCCCATTTACCTTCGAAGGATAGTCAACATCATGAATCGCTCCCTCCTCATCGCTGCCCTGCTGGCTTTTGGCCTGACCGCCTGCGGCGAAAAACCTGCTCCTGCCCCGGCCCCGAAGGCCGCCCCGGCTCCTGCTCCGGCTCCCGCGCCGGAGGCACCGAAAGCTGACGCCACCGCACCGGCCACTGATGCCGCGAAAGCCGAAGCGGCTGGCGCTACCAAGGACGCTGCCGATGCCACCAAAGGCGCTGCCGACGCCACCAAGGCCGCCGCTGAGGCGACCAAAGACGCTGCCGACGCCACCAAGGCCGCCGCTGAGGCGACCAAAGACGCTGTCAAGAAATAACGCGTCTGCACCACGGAAAAGCCGGCCTGCGGGCCGGCTTTTTCTATTGGTGGTTCAACGGTGCCGAGCAATCAATCCAGCATGCGCCAGTCGAAGCCGTCCTGCTGCGAGGCCACGCCGATCCAGTCCACGGTGCAGCCCAGTGCATCCGCCAGTGCCGCGCAGGCGAGATCCGGACGATTGTTTTTCCGTGACAGGTGCGCAGCCACGACATGCCGCAGTGACTGCTGATCGATGCGGGCGACGATCTGCGCCGCCTGCCCGTTGTCGAGATGGCCATAACGGCCCGAGATGCGGTGCTTCAGATGTTCCGGATAATTGCCCGCCAGCAGCAGTTCGCGGTCATGGTTGCATTCGATTACCAGTGCATCGAGACCGGACAGCATCGCTTCGATGTGCGGCGTGGATGACCCGGCATCGGTCAGCACGCCGAGGCGCCGCGCACCATCGCCAAACACGAACTGCGTCGGCTCACGGGCATCGTGCGGCACCGGATAGGGAAAAATCTCCACATCCCCGACTGCGAACGGCGTATGGCTGTCGATGATTACCGCATCACAAAATTCGCCGTCAGTCGCGGCCGCCGCATAAGTGCCGTATGAAAGGTAAACCGGGATGCCGTATCTGCGTGCAAACCGCGCTACGCCGCCAACATGATCGGCATGCTCGTGAGTGACCAGGACGGCATCGATGGCCAGGGGTTCCAGAGCCAGCCGCGCGAGGCGGCGCACCGTCTCCGTCGCACTGAAACCGCAATCGAGCAGGACGCGCGATTGCCCCGCCTCGACCACCAGCGCGTTACCCTCGCTGCCGCTGCCTAACGAGGCAAAACGCATGACAGACGGTGCTGGCGGAACGAACAAACGGCAACACGGCAGGCGAAAATCTGCGGATCCCGCGTTGCGAGGACCGGCGCGGTGCCGGAGTTGCCGATCACCCCCGCAGGCGTCACTTCAGTTGATCGTAGAGCAGCGTGAGGATGCGATTGGCGGTATCCGACTGTTCGCGCGTGCCGCTCTTGTCGAGCACCAGGACCTCGACGGCACCACCATCGCCCTGCACCAGAATGCGGTACTGCTCCTTGCTCGGGGTATTGGGGCTGCTGCTCCAGAATTTCAGCTTGGACAACCAGCCTTTGTCCTCGGTCGTCTTCCGATCGGCATCCGGATCGATATAGCGCACGAAATAAAGCCCCTTCGAACGATCCCGGTCTTCCACGGTGAAACCGACGCGGTCCAGCGCCAGACCCACCCGCCGCCACGCGCGGTCGAACTGGTCGCTCAACACCAGCAGCGTGCCGTCGCTGCTGCGATTGAGCTTGGCCTGGGGATCGAGCTTCGCAGTTGCGATCCGGGTCTGGGCCTGCTCGCCTTCAACGCCGAAACGCACCATCATCCGGCGCAGCATTTCCGCCTCGAGGTCGGGGTCGGATGGGCGCGGCTGCCAGCGCAACTGGTCCTGGTCCGGCGTGATATAGACCTCTTCCATGCCGCGATGGCTGACATAGATTTCAGTGCTACCGGGCTGCACGCCGCGCTCGAGCCGGGTGCGGAATTTGTCGCGTTCGGCGGTCGAATGCAGGCTGTCGAGCGCGCGCCCCAGCCAGCCGCGAAGGCCGGTCTCGGGAATCGACGCACGGTTCTCGTTCCAGTCGGTTTCCATGACGCCCGCCTCGGGCACCTCGACGTTGACCACAAAGCCGGTGTCCTGCCAGAACGCCTTGACTGCCGGCCAGAGCTGCTCGGGCGTGCCCGGAACCACCAGCCAGCGCTGCGTGCCGGCGCGCTCGACGCGTATATTCTCCATCTTGGGCAGCACCGCCACCTGCGTCGAGGACGCCTGCGCACGGCCAGCGCGGTCCTTGCTGTAGTCGGAGAACGTCGCTGAACCCTTGGGGCTGCCATCCGGCACCACGAAACGATCATCAGTGGCCGGACGTGCCAGGTCCGGCGGAATTTCCAGTTGCGGGAGCTTGGTCGTCGACTTGTAGTCAACTTTCTTGGTGGGGATTTCAACCGAACTGCAAGCCCCCAATACAACGCCGGCGGCAATTGCCGCAACCACACTTGCCGCGTTACGCCACCGCATGTCGCCTGTCCTCGGAAACTTTCGTTGCGCCGGCCTGCTGCATGGCCTCACGCACCGCATCATGATATTGCGGCGCCAGCGGCGTCAGCGGCAGGCGAATCCCGCCGCGCATCAGACCCAGCTGCTGCACCGCCCATTTCACCGGTATCGGGTTGGCCTCGCAGAAGAGCTGCCGGTGCAACCCCATCAGCCGGTTGTTCAGTACCACTGCCTGCGCCGCATTGCCGCCAAGCGCCGCCGCGCACATCTCGTGCATCATGCGCGGCGCGACGTTGGCGGTGACGGAGATGACGCCGTCGCCGCCGAGCAGCATCAGCGCGATACCGGTGGCGTCATCGCCGCTGTAGACCCGGAATGCCTTGTGCTTGCGGCGCAACAGGTCGGCACCGCGCTCCAGATTGCCGGTGGCGTCCTTGATGCCGACAATGCCGGGCACTTCGGCGAGGCGCAGCACGGTGTCGTTGACCATGTCAGCCACGGTGCGTCCGGGCACGTTGTAGAGTATCTGCGGAATGTCCACCGCCTCGGCGATCGCGCGGAAATGGCGGTACAGCCCTTCCTGGGTCGGTTTGTTGTAGTACGGCACCACCGACAGGCTCATCGCGGCGCCGGCGGCCTTGGCAAATTCGGAGAGTTCAATCGCTTCGCGGGTGGAATTCGCGCCGGTCCCGGCGACGATCGGCACCCGCCCCGCCGCGTGCTGCACCGCCGTTTCGATGAGCAGGCGATGCTCGTCAAAATCAACCGTCGGTGATTCGCCGGTAGTGCCCACGACGACGATGCCGTCGGTGCCTTCGGCGATGTGCCAGTCCAGCAGTTTGCGGAATGCGTCCAGATCCAGCGCACCATCGTCAGCCATCGGTGTGACGATGGCGACCATGCTGCCGCGGATCCCTGTTAACTCATTGATTTTCATCAGAAAATAGCAATTGCGAAGAATAATCGGACTATTGTACCCGAACCCTGCAGTGCGCGGATACCCATTCGACCGCGGAACGGACGATGGATTCAGAACGGCGGTAACGGATATGGCGCGTCGGGTGTCCGACTGCTCAGGAGAAACAACCTTGCAGACACCAGCCGGAACTGCCGCCGAGGCCGCCGGCGGGATGTCTCGATCGACATCGTGATTCGCCCCACCCCGGAAAACAAAGGACCCGTACAAGCCGAGAACTGCGCCGCCCACTGCCGACTATGTGCGATGCGCAGCACAGCAACGTTCTGCCCAACCCGGGCGATCTGTCTCGATGTTGTCATATTGGTGAATTACACTTGCGCCAAACTTCAACAATTGTTGAAACATTAACAGATCGAGGGTGTGCTGCATGAGAGTCGGAATCAATGGGTTGGGGCGAATTGGCCGTCTGGCGTTGCGGGCTGCGCTGGGTGCAGCGGAGCGGCCCGGTGAGGATCCCCGCGCCGACAACCGTCTCGAAGTTGTACACCTCAACGAACTCAAGGGAGGGGCTGCTGCGATCGCGCATCTGCTGGCCTTCGACAGCGTCCAGGGAAAATGGCGCGCGGACATCGCCGCCGAGAACGGGCAAACCATCCGCATCGATGACCGGCGCCTGTCTTTCAGCGCGCACGGCGCTGCGGCCGAAATACCCTGGGGTGATCTGGGCGTGGACATCGTATTGGAATGCACCGGGAAATTCCTGACACCGGAAACGTTACTTGGCCATCTGCAGCGTGGCGCGAAGCGGGTCATCGTCGCTGCACCGGTGAAGGTTGGCGACGTGCTGAACATCGTCGTAGGCGTCAACCACGAGCGCTATGACCCCGCCACGGATCGCATCGTTACGGCGGCCTCCTGCACCACCAACTGCCTGGCGCCGGTGGTCAAAGTGGTGCACGAAAGTCTGGGCATCAGGCACGGGCAAATCACCACCATTCACGACCCCACCAACACCAACATGGTGGTCGATGCCCCGCATCAGGACTTGCGCCGGGCCCGCAGCGCGATGCTGAGCCTGGCGCCCACGACGACCGGCAGCGCCACGGCGATCGCGTTGATCTACCCCGAGCTCAAGGGCAAGCTCAATGGCCACGCCGTCCGTGCGCCGGTGCTCAATGCATCGCTGACCGACTGCGTTTTCGAACTGCAGCGCGGCACATCGGCGGAAGAAGTCAACGCCCTGTTTGCCGCAGCGGCCCGGGGGCCTCTGGCGGGCATTCTGGGTTACGAGACCCGGCCGCTGGTCAGCGCTGACTATGCCCGCGATACCCGCAGCAGCATCATCGACGCGCTGTCGACTATGGTCACGGACGGCACCCTGCTCAAGGTTTACGCCTGGTACGACAACGAAATGGGCTACGCCTGCCGCATGGTGGATCTGGCCTGCCATATGAACGAGGTCGGGATCTGAGATGCAGCACGCCGCGCGCAATTACGCCATTGTCACCGCTGCGTACTGGGGCTTCACGCTCACCGATGGCGCTTTACGCATGTTGGTGTTGCTGCATTTTTACCGCCTCGGCTACTCGCCGTTCGCGCTGGCATTTTTATTCTTGCTCTATGAAGCTGCCGGCGTGTTGGCCAATCTGGTCGGCGGCTGGCTGGCCACCCGCTTCGGCATTGCGCGCATGCTGATGGTCGGTCTGATCACCCAGATCATCGGATTTGCCGGCCTGTCGCTACTCGATCCGCAATGGACAGCCGCCATGTCGGTCGCCTGGGTGTTGGTGGCACAAGGCATCTGCGGCGTGGCCAAAGACCTGACCAAGACCGCCAGCAAGTCGGCGATCAAGATCACGGCGGCGCAAGTCAGGGATCAGGCGGCCGGCCAGCTGTTCAAGTGGGTAGCCTGGTTCACCGGCAGCAAGAATGCGATGAAAGGCGTCGGCTTTTTTCTGGGCGGCTTGCTGCTGGAGACGCTGGGCTTCAAATGGTCATTGTGGCTGATGGCAGGACTGCTTGGGCTGGTGCTGCTCGGTGTGGTGGCCGCGCTGCCGCCGATGATGGGCAAAAGCAAAGCCTCGAAAACCGCCAAAGAGCTGTTCGCAAAAAACCCGGGCATCAATGCGCTGGCCGCGGCGCGCATTGCACTGTTCGGCGCGCGTGATGTCTGGTTTGTGGTCGGTGTGCCGGTTTACCTCTACTCTCTGGGCTGGACATTTTCCATGGTGGGGGGCTTTCTCGCGGCATGGACCATCGGCTACGGACTGGTACAGGCCGTCGCCCCGCAACTCATCCGCCGCAGCAGCGACGGTTTGAGCCTGGAAGTACCGGCCGCCCGCGGATGGTCCGCGGCACTGGCGCTCATTCCTGCGGCGCTGGCAATCGCAGTGTACGTGGATGCGCCGCAACTGCAATGGATCGTAGTCGGCGGCCTGAGCGTCTTCGGCTTTGTTTTTGCGGTGAACTCGTCCGTACACAGCTACCTGATCCTGGCCTACGCGGGGTCGGAAAAAGCTGCCGAGGATGTAGGCTTTTACTATGCCGCCAATGCCCTGGGCCGTTTCCTGGGAACCCTGCTCTCGGGACTGCTGTACCAGTGGGGCGGCCTGATCTACGCACTGCTCGGCTCCGCGCTGATGCTGTTGATCTGCTGGCTGATCACCCTCCGCTTGCCCGAAGGCTTGCTGGCAACGCAAAAGGCAGCGGCGTGAACAGCAACCCGGACCTCGCCGGGGAAACCCGGGCCGTCAGGGCGCTGGCCGCCCTCGCCCAGACTTCGCGTCTGCGCGTTTTTCGCCTGCTGGTTGGTGCAGGTCCTGACGGTTTGTATCCGGGCCAGATCGCCGATGCCCTCGCAGTCTCATCGAACTTGCTGTCATTTCATCTGAAGGAACTGCATCACTGCGGTCTGATCACGCAGGAGCGGGAAGGGCGTTGTTTGCGCTACCGCGCCGACATGGATGCGATGCGACAGTTGATGGAATTTCTGACCGCTCACTGCTGCCAGGGGGAATCCCGCGTCAGGATGCCCGCAATCGATTGCTCTGCACTGGCCGGCTGATACCGGCATTCCGGCAACAGATCAGGTCATCAAAAAAGAAGCCGCACGGAGAGCGCGTCTGCAGGACAACACACCAGGGGAAATTCATGGACAACCACGTCTTCAATGTTTTGTTTCTTTGTACCGGGAACTCCGCCCGCAGCATCATGGCAGAGGCCATCCTCAACCAGTCCGGAAAAGGCCGGTTCGTCGGGTACAGTGCCGGCAGCCAGCCCGCGGCAGCAGTGAATCCGTACGCCATCGCCTATCTGGAACGCAACCATATCAGCACCAAGAATCTGCGCAGCAAGGATTGGGCGGAGTTCGCCGGACCGGATGCTCCAAAAATGGATTTCGTGTTCACGGTCTGTGACCAGGCCGCCGGCGAAGTCTGCCCGGTGTGGCCCGGTCAGCCAATGACCGCACACTGGGGCGTTGATGATCCGGTCACTGTGGAAGGCGATGAGGAGAAAAAAATGAGGGCATTTGCAGATGCGTACATGGTGCTCAACCGGCGCATCGCTATTTTTCTGAATCTGCCCCTGGAGAAACTCGACCAGCTGTCGCTGCAGAAAGAACTGGTGAAGATCGGCAAAATCAATGCCTGAAAACGGCGGCAGGCCGCTGCCCGTGAGTGCACGGTTTGGGCAACAGGAACGGGCATGGGATTCTTTGAGCGCTATTTGAGCGCATGGGTAGGGCTGGGCATGGCGACTGGAGTGGCACTGGGCCTGGTGATTCCCGGTGTTTTTCAATCCATCGCGCTGCTGGAATACGCCCACGTCAATCTGGTGGTTGCCGGCCTCATCTGGATCATGATCTACCCGATGATGATCCAGATTGACTGGAACGCGGTAAAGCAGGTGGGCCGAAAACCCAAAGGCCTGGCGCTCACGCTGATCGTCAACTGGCTGATCAAGCCATTCAGCATGACGGCTCTGGCCGTACTTTTTTTCGAATATCTGTTTGCGCCCTGGGTCGATCCGCAATCGGCCAGTGAGTACATCGCCGGCATGATATTGCTCGGTGTGGCGCCCTGCACCGCGATGGTTTTTGTCTGGAGTCAGCTGGTGAAGGGTGATGCCGGTTACACCCTCGTGCAGGTTTCGCTCAACGATCTGATCATGGTGGTGGCTTTCGCGCCGATTGCCGGTCTGCTGCTGGGCGTGACCGATGTCACCGTGCCCTGGCCTACGCTGTTGCTCTCGACCGTGCTCTACGTAGTGCTGCCCTTGGCGGCCGGTATGATCACCCGCAGCGTTTTGGTGCGGCATTCGCAGCGCGCGCTGGGCGATTTCATGGCCCGGCTCAAGACCTGGTCGGTGGCCGGGCTGATAGGCACCGTGGTGCTGCTGTTCGGCTTTCAAGCCGGCACCATCGTCGAACAGCCGGCCATCATCGCCTTGATCGCGCTGCCGCTGGTGCTGCAGACCTACGGCATTTTCCTGGTTGCCTGGTGGGCGGCCAAATGGCTGAGGCTGCCGCATGATGTTGCAGGTCCGGCATGCCTGATCGGCACCTCCAATTTCTTTGAACTGGCGGTGGCCGTGGCAATTTCTTTGTTCGGATTGAATTCCGGTGCGGCATTGGCCACGGTGGTAGGCGTGCTGGTGGAAGTGCCTGTCATGCTTACGCTGGTAGCGATGGTCAATGCCTGGAAACCCCGCATTCCCTGAGGTTGCGGTTGGCGAACTGCCCCGCCATGCCGCACTGCCGACGGCCGCGGGTCGCGCGTGCCGCTGCTCAACTTAGTTTATTGACTTAATTGACATATATTTAATTGTGACACTGTCATTCGATTGCAACATTTGGACAGTAGAGTCCGCCTGACTCGCAGTGCCAGTGGTGTGATGCATCTAATTTCAATTTTTATCGAGGAAAGACTTACCTATGAAATCCGTGATCAGGAAATTTACAGTCGCGGCGGCTTCCGCCCTGACGATGATATCTGCAACCCATGCCGCGGACATTACCGGTGCCGGTGCCACGTTCCCCTATCCGATTTACGCCAAGTGGGCTGAAGCCTACAAGAAAGCCACCAACATCGGCCTGAACTATCAGTCCATCGGTTCCTCCGGCGGCATTCGTCAGATCCGCGCCAAAACCGTGACCTTTGGGGGAACGGATGCGCCGCTGAAAGCGGCTGAGCTCGACAAGGATGGCCTGGTGCAGTTCCCCAGCGTGCTGGGCGGTGTGGTGCCGGTGATCAATCTTGAAGGGTTCAAGCCTGGCGAGTTGAAGGTGACCGGCGAAGTGCTGGCCGAGATGTTCATGGGCAGCATTTCCAAGTGGAATGACGCCAAGATCGCGGCGCTGAACCCCGGCAAGAAACTGCCTGACCAGTCCATCACCGTGGTACATCGTGCGGACGGCTCCGGCACCACGTTCATTTTCACCGACTACCTCACGGAAGTCAGCAGCGCGTGGAAGGACAAGGTCGGCAAGGGTGCTGCCGTGAAGTGGCCCGCGGCCACCTCGGTAGGCGGCAAGGGCAACGAAGGTGTCGCTGCCAACGTGAACCGTGTCAAGGGCGCGATCGGCTATGTCGAATACGCCTATGCCAAGAAAAACAAAATCCCGCACCTGCAACTGCGCAATCGTGACGGCAAGTACGTGGACCCGTCCGACAAGTCCTTCGCCGCAGCCGCAGCCGGCGCTGACTGGTTCAGCGTGCCGGGCATGGGCATCTCCCTCGTCGACCAAAAGGGTGCCGAGTCCTGGCCCATCACCGGCGCCACTTTCATCCTGATGTACAAGAACCCGGTTAACAAGGCCGACGCCCAGGAAGCGCTCAAATATTTCGACTGGTCGTTCAAGAATGGCGACCAAATGGCGCTGGAACTGGACTACGTTCCCCTGCCCGACGTGCTGACCAAGGCGATTGCCGACAAGGTCTGGACGCAGATCGCCAAGTAAGCTGGAGGCTGCGCATGGAGTGCCCGCCCAGGGCACTCCATTGTTGTTTTTAAGAGCAAAAAATCTTTGTTTTCAGGATCATTTCGGAGCGTTGATGAACACGTCGCCCGCAGACAGCGGTATCCTTGACCAACGGCACCTGGACGTGGCCGACGGGCAACGCAGAGCGTTCATGAACTCATCCTCCACAGACAGCGGCATGCGTGACCAACGGCGCCTGGACGTCGTCCGGAAACAGCGCATTCAGGATTTCATATTTCACAAGCTCACCCTGAGCTTTTCCCTGATCGTGCTGATCTCGCTGATCGGCATCCTGGTCTCCCTCGCCCTGGTCGCATGGCCGGCGTTCCAGAAATTCGGCGTCGAATTCATCTGGCGTGTCGAGTGGGACATCATCAATGAAGAATTCGGCGCGGCGATCTCGATTTTCGGCACCTTGGCGAGTGCGACGATCGCGGTATTGATTGCCCTGCCGCTGAGTTTTGGTATTGCCCTGTTTTTGACCGAGACCTGCCCGGTCTGGTTGCGCCGGCCGCTCGGCACGGCCATCGAACTGCTCGCTGCCGTGCCTTCCATCATTTACGGCATGTTCGGCTTGTTTATCTTCGCACCGCTGTTTGCCGAATACGGGCAACCCGCGCTGCAATCAACCCTCGGCCAAATGCCTCTGATCGGCCCGTTGTTCGGCGGCGCAATGAACGGGATCGGCATCCTCGCTGCGGGCATGATCCTGGCCTTCATGATCCTGCCCTTCATCGCCGCGGTGATGCGCGACGTGTTCGAGATCGTGCCGCCCATCCTGCGTGAGTCGGCCTATGGCGTGGGTTGCACGACATGGGAAGTGGTGCGGCATATCGTGCTGCCGTACACGCAGCAGGGTGTCATTGGCGGCGTGATGCTCGGACTGGGGCGCGCGCTCGGCGAGACGATGGCCGTTACCTTTGTCATCGGCAATTCCCAGCGCTTGAGTGCCTCCTTGTTCTCCCCGGGGTCATCAATTGCCTCGACCCTGGCCAACGAATTCGGAGAAGCCGCGGATTTCCACCTGTCCACGCTGTTTGCGCTGGGCCTGCTGCTTTTCGTGATCACCTTTGTGGTATTGGCAGGTGCCAAGATCCTGATTATTCGAACCGAACGGGCCAAGGGCCTGAAGACCTGAACCGGACCAATCTGAGCGAACCGCCGCCATGGACAAGAATCTGTATCGCAGACGCATCTTGATGAACCGGATCGGCATTACCCTGTCCATGCTGGCCATGTGCCTGGGTCTGTTTGTGATGCTCTGGATCCTGGCTGTTTTATTCAATAACGGTTTCCAGGCGCTCGATTTCAACATGTTCTTCAAATCAACCCCTGCGCCCGGGACCGAGGGCGGCGGACTTGCCAACGCCATAGTCGGCAGCCTGCTGATGGTCGGATTCGCAACCCTGGTCAGTACGCCGATCGGCATTCTTGCGGGAATCTACCTGGCGGAGTACGGCGACACGAGCAAGACTGCGGAAATTACCCGGTTTATGACCGACATCATGCTGAGCGCGCCCTCGATCGTGCTGGGCTTGTTTGTCTATGCGATTCTGGTTGCCCAGGTAAAGCATTTCTCCGGCTGGGCAGGAACGATTGCGCTTTCGCTGATCGCAATTCCGGTGGTGCTCAGAACTACCGAAAACATGCTGCGGCTGGTGCCGGGCAGCCTGCGTGAGGCCGCTTTCGCGCTCGGCGCGCCGCGGTGGAAAGTAGCCACCATGGTGACATTGCGTGCCGCCAAAAGCGGGGTCGTCACCGGCCTGCTCCTGGCGCTGGCCCGCATCAGCGGCGAGACGGCACCACTGCTCTTTACCGCACTGAACAACCAGTTCTTCTCAATGAACATGAACGAGCCCATGTCAAACCTGCCGGTGGTGATCTTCCAGTTTGCGCTTAGTCCCTATGACAACTGGATACGGCTGGCCTGGGGCGGTGCGCTGCTGATCACGCTGGCCGTCTTGGTGCTGAACATCCTCGCACGCGTATATTTCCGCGAGAAAGTCTCCAGCTGACAGCATCCGCCGCCGGATCGAGACCGACACCGAATCAGCCAAACGAGCCCGTTATGACCGAAACCCAGCAACAAGCACCCAAGACTGCGATACAGATCCGCAACCTGAACTTCTATTATGGAAAATTTCAGGGTCTGAAGAACATCAATCTGGAAATAGTCGAGCACAAGGTCACCGCGTTCATCGGCCCCTCCGGTTGCGGCAAGTCCACATTGCTGCGAACCCTGAATCGCATGTACAGCCTGTATCCCGGGCAAAAGGCCGACGGCGAAATCAACTTCTACGGTCAAAACATCCTTGATTCAAAACAGGATCTGAACCTGCTGCGCGCCCGAATCGGCATGGTGTTCCAGAAACCGACCCCGTTCCCCATGTCGATTTACGACAACATCGCGTTTGGTGTGCGGCTCTATGAATCTCTGCCCAAAGGGGAGATGGACGAACGTGTTGAATGGGCGCTGACCAAGACGGCGCTATGGAACGAAGTCAAGGACAAACTCAATCAGAGCGGTCTCGCATTGTCAGGTGGTCAGCAGCAGCGCCTCTGCATCGCCCGCTCTGTTGCCGTGAAGCCGGCGGTGATTCTGCTCGATGAACCCACCTCCGCGCTGGATCCGATCTCCACGGCCAAAGTCGAAGAACTGGTGCACGAGCTCAAATCGGAATACACGGTAGCGATTGTGACCCATAACATGCAGCAGGCCGCCCGGGTGTCCGATTTCACTGCATACATGTATCTCGGCGAAATGATGGAGTACGGGAAAACCGACCAGATCATCATCAAGCCGAAGAAAAAAGAGACTGAAGACTATATTACCGGCCGTTTCGGATAAATTGGCCGGCCGCCGATTCCCGTGACGACGGGGCCTCCGGAAGACTGCGACCCCGACACAGCAGCATCAGTCGGCCTCGCGCACCACCTTGGCAATCGCAGCGGCATGGCGCGCTACTGCAGTTCTGGCCTTGCCTTCCACCATGACCCGGATCACCGGTTCGGTTCCTGAGGCACGCAGCAGCACGCGTCCCGAAGTCCCCAGCGCGCGTTCTGCCACCGTCACCGCATTGACCACGGCTGCCGAACCCAGCACCGTGCGCGCCGCACCGTTGGCCACGCGCACATTGACGAGCACCTGCGGATAGAGCGCAAAATTTACGGCCTGCGCCAGTGTGGTCCTGGTGCTGAGCAGCGCCTGCAGCACCTGCAGCGCAGATACAATGGCGTCGCCCGTCGTGTGCCGATCGAGGCAGATAATATGGCCGGAATTCTCACCCCCCAACTGCCAGCCGCGCGCCTCGAGCATTTCCAGCACGTAGCGGTCCCCTACCCTCGCGCGGGCAAACGGAATCTTCAATTTGGCGAGCGCCTGTGCCATCGCCAGATTGGTCATCTGCGTGCCGACGACGCCGCCCTTGAGCTGCCGTGACCGCTTGCGATGTGCGGCGATGACGTAAAGCAGTTCGTCGCCGTCATAGATGCGGCCCGCGGCATCCGCCATGACCAGCCGGTCGCCATCGCCGTCGAGCGCAATGCCTAGATCGGCCTTCGCCCGCCGTACCGCACGGCGCAACGATTCGGGATGGGTCGCACCGACGCCTTTGTTGATGTTGAAGCCATCGGGCGCGGCACCCACCGTGACCACATCCGCACCCAGTTCATGGAACACATGGGGTGCAATGTGGTAACCCGCACCGTGGGCACAGTCCACTGCGATGCGCAGACCGCGCAGGTCGAGATTGGCCGGGAAGGTGCTCTTGCAGAATTCGATATAGCGGCCCGCGGCGTCCTCGATACGCCGCGCCTTGCCCAGCCGTGCCGACGACATGCAGTGCAGCGGCTTGTCGAGCACCGCTTCGATCGCCGTCTCTGTTGCGTCGGCGAGTTTGCTGCCAGTCGCGGAAAAAAACTTGATGCCGTTGTCCTGGTGCGGATTGTGCGAGGCACTGATGACAATGCCGGCGGACAGCCGCAGCGCCCGTGTCAGGTAGGCCACACCGGGCGTGGGCATCGGCCCCACCAGCAGCACGTCGACGCCGGCCGCCGACAGCCCGGCCTCCAGCGCCGATTCAAGCATGTAGCCCGATACCCGCGTGTCCTTGCCGATCAGCACTGCGGGACGCTCGCCGCCACCGGCCTTGCGCGCCAGCACCTTGCCCGCGGCATAGCCCAGATGCATCACGAAGTCCGGGGTGATCGGCGCGTCGCCCACAGTGCCGCGCACGCCGTCGGTGCCGAAGTATTTTCTGCTCACGTTTATTTACCGCCAGGACGCCAAGAACGCCAAGAAAGGCTTGAAGAATAACAGCAAAAGCAGTCGAAAAAAACCTGCGCGAGGGTCCGTTGAGAACTGCCGTATGACCTTGAACGATGATTATGTTTTCTTGGCGATCTTGGCGCCTTGGCGGTGAAAACGCTTTTGGCGTCCTGGCGGTTCAGGTTAACTATGGTCTGCCACGGCATTCCAAATTGCCAGCGCATCGCGCGTCGCCGCCACATCATGCACGCGGACGATCGCGGCACCGCGCTGCACTGCAATCAGTGCCGCCGCAACGCTGCCGAAGACGCGGTCGCCGGTCTCGCGCCCGGTGATGGCGCCGATCATGGATTTGCGCGACAAGCCCGCCAGCACCGGCACGCCCGCTGCGGCGACCTCATCGAGCCGCCGCAGCAGTTCGAGATTGTGTGCAAGGGTCTTGCCAAAGCCGAAGCCCGGATCGACAACCATGCGGCTGCCGGCGATGCCGGCCTGCTGCGCAGCCGCGACGCGTTGCCGCAGATACCGGACCACCTCGGCCACGACATCGGCATAGTGCGGCGCCTGCTGCATGGTCTGCGGATCACCCTGCCTGTGCATGATGCAGACTGCGCAGTCGCTGGCGGCGACCGCAGTCAGCGCGCCCGGCGCCTGAAAGCCATTGACGTCATTGACCATCACTGCGCCGGCCGCGACCGCCTCGCGCATCAGTGCGGGTTTCTGGGTATCGACGGACACTGCGACACCGGCTGCTGCAAGGGCCGCAATGACCGGCAGCACCCGTCGCCGCTCGTCGTCCAATGCGACCGGGGCCGCGCCGGGCCGCGTCGATTCGCCGCCGACATCAAGCAGGTCGGCGCCCTCGTCGATCAGCCGCCGCGCCTGCGCGAGAGCGGCATCGGTCTGCAGGTAGTGACCACCGTCGGAAAAGGAATCGGGCGTAACGTTGAGCACGCCCATGATCAGCGGGCGATCCAGCGGGAACGTGAATTTTCCGCAACGGAGGAGCATCGTCGGATGGTAAGCGGTACAACCCGCTCTTCCGGTTACCGGTTACCGCTTACCGCTTACGACTCGCCGCTTGCGCTTCAGCCTGTTAAGCCTCGGCCGCCGGCTTGTTCGTCGCCGTCGCACTCGGCGTGCTGTCCTTCGGCGGCTTCGGCACCGGTGTGGCCAGTGGCTTCGGCGCACGCGGCGGACGGCCTTCCATGATGTCGTTGATCTGGTCTGCGTCTATGGTTTCCCATTCGAGCAACGCCTTGGCCATGGCTTCGACCTTGTCGCGATCTTCCTCGATCAGCTTGCGTGCCAGCGAGTACTGCTCGTCGATGATGCGGCGAATCTCGGAATCGACCTTTTGCATCGTGGTTTCCGCCACGTTCTTGTGCGTGGTGATGGAGCGGCCAAGGAATACCTCGCCCTCGTTTTCGCCGTAGACCATGGGCCCGAGGCTGTCGCTCATGCCCCAGCGCATGACCATGTTGCGCGCCATCTCCGTGGCGCGCTCAAAGTCATTCGATGCGCCGGTGGTCATCTGCCCCATGAATATTTCCTCGGCAATGCGGCCGCCGAACAGCACGGAAATGTTCTGCAGGATCTGCTCGCGGTTCATGCTGTAGCGGTCTTCGGTCGGCAGCTGCATGGTTACGCCCAACGCGCGGCCGCGCGGAATGATCGTCACCTTGTGCACCGGATCGGTCAGCGGCAGGCGCCGCGCAACCAGGGCGTGGCCAGCCTCGTGGTAGGCGGTATTCCGGCGTTCATGCTCGGGCATGACCATGGACCGGCGCTCCGCACCCATCATGATCTTGTCCTTGGCGCGCTCGAAATCCTCCATGTCGACGAGGCGCTTGTTGCTGCGCGCGGCGAACAGGGCCGCCTCGTTGACCAGGTTAGCCAGGTCGGCGCCGGAAAATCCGGGGGTACCGCGGCCGATGATGTCCGCCTTGACGTCGGGCGCGATCGGCACCTTGCGCATATGCACCAGCAGGATCTGTTCGCGGCCGCGGATATCGGGCAGCGGCACCACGACCTGGCGGTCAAAACGGCCCGGTCGCATCAGCGCCGGGTCGAGCACGTCGGGACGATTGGTCGCGGCAATGATGATGACGCCGGAGTTGGCTTCGAAGCCGTCCATTTCGACCAGCAACTGGTTCAGCGTCTGTTCGCGCTCATCGTTGCCGCCGCCGAGTCCGGCGCCGCGTTGGCGGCCGACCGCGTCGATTTCATCGATGAACACGATGCACGGCGCATGCTTCTTGGCGTTCTCGAACATGTCGCGCACGCGCGCCGCGCCCACGCCGACAAACATCTCGACGAAGTCGGAACCGGAAATCGAAAAAAACGGCACCTTGGCTTCGCCGGCAATCGCCCGTGCGAGCAGGGTTTTGCCGGTGCCGGGATTGCCGACCATCAGCACGCCGCGCGGAATGCGTCCGCCGAGTTTCTGGAACTTCGACGGATCGCGCAGGAATTCGACCAGTTCCGAGACTTCTTCCTTGGCTTCTTCACAGCCGGCGACATCGGCAAAGGTCACGGTGTTGTTGTTTTCATCGAGCATCCGCGCCCGGCTCTTGCCGAACGAGAACGCACCGCCGCGGCCACCGCCCTGCATCTGGCGCATGAAGAACACCCAGACGCCGATCAGGAGCAGCATCGGGAACCACGACACGAAGATGTTCATCAGCAGCGAAGGCTCTTCCTCG
Source organism: Betaproteobacteria bacterium (assembly GCA_003820645.1). Classification (GTDB taxonomy): domain Bacteria; phylum Pseudomonadota; class Gammaproteobacteria; order Burkholderiales; family SG8-41. The sequence goes on along the minus strand of RPOR01000026.1, from coordinate 5,735 downwards.
GGCTTGGCTTCGACGATGACACCGTTCTTCAGCAGGTCGGTGACCATCCAGATGTCGGAGGGCGCGTAGGTGGTGAATTTCTCGCCGGTCGACTTGACGCCCTTGACGACACGACCCTCGATCGTGACCTTGGCAATCCTGCCCTGTTTCACCTCATCGATGAACTGGGAGTACTCCATGGCTTTTTGCGTGGTCTGTCGCACGTTGAACTGGTTGAACACCGTCATCAATACCAGTGCAATCACCAGCCAGATCGCCATGTTCTTCATCAGATTATTCAAAATCGCTCCTCGTAATACCGCACCCGCATGGTGCAGTCAGCACTTAAGTAATTCAATTCTAAACGTTTTTCCAGTGCATCGCAGCATCCGCGCGACGCGGCACCGTCCTCACCGCCGCACCTTCAGTCCCTTGGCAACAACGTAGACCTCATTCGACCGGCTGCGGGAAGCATCGGGCTTGCGGATCATGACCTGCACAAACCTGCGCCGAATCTCGCCTACCAGTTCGTCAAAGCCCGAACCTTGGAACAATTTGACCAGAAAATTCCCCTGAGGTTTCAGATGGTTGACCGCAAAATCCAGCGCCAGTTCGGCCAAGCCCACGCTGCGCGCCTGATCCACGCTGGCTACACCGCTGATATTGGGGGCCATATCCGAAAGCACAAGGTCGACGGCGCTGCCGCCCAAGGCTTTTTCCACCTCTGCGAGTACCGCATCGTCGCCAAAATCGCCATGGATGAAAGTCACGCCGGCCACCGGCACCATCTCCAGCACATCGACCGCAACCACACGCCCGCCGGCCCCGGCCACGCGGCCGGCCACCTGCGACCAGCCACCGGGCGCTGCACCCAGGTCCACCACCATCATGCCCGGCTTGAGCAGGTGGTCGCGTTCGGCGAGCTGCTGCAACTTGTAGGCCGCACGCGAGCGCATGCCTTCCGCCTGCGCGCGACGCACATAGGGATCGGTGACATGCTCCTGCATCCACGCCTTGCTGGTTTTGTTGCGAGCCATTGTTTAGACTTCCCGCATGATCAATCTCAATCCTGCCCAGCGCCGTGCCTTAAAGGCCCGCGCACACCATTTGCATCCGGTGGTCATGGTCGGCGACGCCGGCCTGACGCCGACGGTGCTGCATGAAATCGACATCAACCTGAAGAGCCATGAGCTGATCAAGATCCGCGTGCTCGGCGACGATCGCACGGCGCGTGCCGGACTGATCGACGCCATCTGCACGCAACTCGAGGCCGCCGCCGTGCAGCATATCGGAAAAATCCTGGTGATCTTCAGGCCACGCCCCGACGACGCGCCCGCACCGCGGACAGCGGACACCGCCGCCGGCAAGAAAAATACCGGCACGCCGGCGCGCCGGCCGCGACCGCGCAATGCGCCGCGACGGACCAAACGCAGCTTTCAGTCGTCGTGACAAATAACTAAATAACCTATTGTTTATTAAAGGTTATTTAACTCTGCCGAGCAGGATGGCCAGCGCGGCGCCGAGCGTACTCTGGACGACATACAGCGCGCTGGATACGCCATGCCATGTCGCAAACCGGTCGCGGAGCACCGACTCCATGACCTGTTTGGGCAGTGCCTGCGCCTTCAGCGCCGCCATCACCGGCTGTACGCCGAACTCGCCGGCGAGCACCAGCGCCAGCATCACGACGACCGTCCAGAAAAATCCCTGGCGCCATACAGCCGCACCGTCGCGCACTACCCGGAACGCGAGCAGATACAGCGCACAAGCAATGCCGATCCACGCGATCAGCGAAAACAGCCTGCCGGCGATCATGCCGGCGAGCGCACGATCACCCAACTGCGAGAACAGCAGCGGGGCGACGATGTAACCGATCGTCCACAGGCCGCCGACCCACAGCGTCACGGCAATTGATTGCAGGGCATCGGTAAAGCGGCGCATGGGGTGATGGGTGAGTGGTAAACGGTGAGCGGTGAGCGGTGAGCGGAATTGGGAAGGGTTTTACTGCTCACCGCTCACGCATCACCATTCGCTACACATACCGCACATCAAGAATTTCGTACTCGCGCACGCCGCCCGGCGCCTGCACCTCGGCAACGTCACCGGCATACTTGCCGATCAGCGCGCGCGCAATCGGTGAACTGATTGAAATCTTGCCAAGCTTGATGTCCGCTTCGTCATCGCCGACGATCTGGTAGGTCACTGTACCGCCGCCGACTTCCTCCAGATCAACCGTGGCGCCGAACACGCAGCGGCCGTCAGCGTCCATGGTCGCCGGATCGATGATCTGCGCATTGGAGATTTTCGACTCGACTTCGGCGATGCGGCCCTCGATGAAGCTCTGCCGCTCCTTGGCCGCCGCGTATTCCGCATTCTCGGACAGGTCACCATGGGAACGCGCCTCGGCAATGGCCGTGATGATGGCAGGCCGCTGCACCGTTTTCAGTTCATGCAGTTCGGCGCGCAGCAGCTCCGCACCCTTGACCGTCAAAGGGGTCTTAGCACTCATGGCTATGCTCCGGGTTTCTGTAGTCCATAGTTTTATACGACAACAATGTGAACGACCTGTTCCGGCAATTCCGCGCCGCGGGTCACTTGCAGGGGAAGTTCTCTAACCGCCGGAACTTATGCCGACAGTCGCTTGTGCAGATTCTGCACTGCATAGACCTGCAACTCGCGGGCCTGCGCCATGCCATTGGCGGCAGCCCGCGCGCCGGCCAGCGTGGTATACAGTGTAACGCGCTGCTGCAATGCCGCGCGCCGTATCGAGTACGAATCGCGGATCGCCGAGCGCTTCTCTTCAACGGTGTTGATGATGAACACGATCTCGCCGTTCTTGATCATGTCGACGATATGGGGCCGACCCTCGGCCACCTTGTTGATGCGCATGACGGCAAGTCCCGCCGCCTCCAGCGCTTTTGCCGTGCCGTGGGTAGCCACCAGCGTGAAGCCCATGCCCACCAGCACCCGCGCGGTATCCAGCACGCGAGTCTTGTCATCGTCGCGCAGGCTGATGAACACCCGGCCCGACTTGGGCAGGCGCTCGCCGGAACCCAGCTGCGACTTGACGAAAGCCTCCGCAAAAGTCTCACCGACACCCATCACTTCGCCGGTCGATTTCATTTCCGGGCCGAGGATGGTGTCCGCACCCGGAAACTTGATGAACGGGAATACCGCTTCCTTCACCGAATAATACGGCGGCACGACCTCGCGCGTGACACCCTGCCCGGCCAGCGTCAGCCCCGCCATGCAGCGCGCGGCAATCTTGGCCAGCGGCAGGCCGGTGGCCTTCGACACGAACGGCACCGTACGCGAAGCCCGCGGATTCACTTCGAGCACGTAGACCATGTCGCCCTCCGTGCCCTGCTGGATCGCAAACTGCACGTTCATCAGGCCGATGACCTTCAGCGCCTTGGCCATCGCCACCGTCTGGCGGCGCAGTTCCTGCTGCAGCTCCGGTGACAGCGAAAACGGCGGCAGCGAACACGCCGAATCACCGGAATGCACGCCCGCCTGCTCGATATGCTCCATCACGCCGCCAATGATGACTTCCGTACCGTCGCTGACGGCGTCGACATCAACCTCGGTGGCGTCATTCAGGAAACGGTCAAGCAGCACCGGCGAATCGTTGGATACCTTGATCGCCTCGCGCATATATCGCTCGAGATCGCTCTGCTCGTGCACGATCTCCATGGCACGGCCACCCAGCACATACGACGGACGCACCACCAGCGGATAGCCGATCTCGCCGGCGGCAGCCAATGCTTTCGCCGCGCTGCGCGCGGTGCGGTTGGGCGGCTGCCGGAGTTTCAGTTTGGTCAGCAGCTTCTGGAAACGCTCACGGTCTTCCGCGACATCGATCGAGTCCGGTGAGGTGCCGATGATCGGCACGCCGTTGGCTTCCAGGTCGCGCGCCAGCTTCAGCGGCGTCTGGCCACCGAACTGCACGATGACGCCGAACGGTTTTTCGATCGCAACGATCTCCAGCACGTCCTCCAGCGTCAGCGGCTCGAAATACAGCCGGTCCGAGGTGTCGTAATCGGTGGAAACCGTTTCCGGGTTGCAGTTGACCATGATGGTCTCGAACCCGTCCTCGCGCAGCGCCAGCGCAGCGTGCACACAGCAGTAATCGAATTCGATGCCCTGGCCAATGCGGTTGGGACCGCCGCCAAGCACCATGATCTTGCGACGATCGCTGGGCGCGGCCTCGCACTCTTCCTCGTACGTCGAATACAGGTAGGCCGTACCGGTGGCGAATTCCGCGGCACAGGTATCAACCCGTTTATAGACCGGGCGCACACCGAGCACATGGCGACGCTCGCGCACCGCGTGCTGGTCGGTCGCCAGCAGCTTTGCCAGCCGCCGGTCGGAAAACCCCGCGCGTTTCAGCCGTCGCATCGCGTCCGCGTCCACGCTCTCCAGGTCGTGCCCGGCCAGCGACTGCTCCTGGCGCACCAGATCCTCGATCGGCGCGAGGAACCACGGATCGATGCGTGAAAACCCGTGCACCTGCTCCAGCGTCATGCCGCAGCGGAAGGCATCGGCAACGTAGAAAATCCGCTCCGGCCCCGGATCGCCCAGTTCGTTTTCGATGACATCGGGGTCCGTGGTTTTCTCGTCGAAGCCGTCAACCCCGGTTTCCAGCCCGCGCAGCGCCTTCTGCAGCGATTCCTGCAAGGTGCGGCCGATCGCCATCACTTCGCCGACGGATTTCATCTGCGTCGTCAGCCGGTCATCGGCCTGCGGGAATTTCTCGAATGCAAAGCGCGGGATCTTGGTCACCACGTAGTCGATGGTCGGCTCGAACGACGCCGGCGTCGCCCCGCCGGTGATGTCGTTGCGCAGTTCGTCGAGCGTGTAGCCGATAGCGAGCTTCGCCGCGACCTTGGCAATCGGGAAGCCGGTGGCCTTGGACGCCAGCGCCGATGAGCGCGATACCCGCGGATTCATCTCGATGATCACCATGCGCCCGTCCTGCGGGTTGATGCCGAACTGCACGTTCGACCCGCCGGTTTCGACCCCGATTTCGCGCAGGCATGCGATCGAAGCATTGCGCATGATCTGGTATTCCTTGTCCGTGAGCGTCTGCGCCGGCGCCACGGTAATCGAATCCCCGGTATGCACGCCCATCGGGTCGAAATTCTCGATCGAGCAGATGATGATGCAGTTATCGGCACGGTCGCGCACAACTTCCATCTCGTATTCTTTCCAGCCGATCACCGACTCCTCGACCAGCACTTCCTTGGTCGGGCTCGCCTCGAGGCCGCGCTCGATGATGGCGACGAATTCCTCGCGGTTGTAGGCGATGCCGCCGCCGGTGCCGCCAAGGGTGAACGACGGGCGAATGATGGTCGGGAAACCGACCATCGCCTGCACCTGCAGCGCCTCTTCGAGGCTGTGTGCCAGCGCCGACCGCGGACTGTCCAGTCCGATTTTCGCCATCGCCTTCTTGAATTTCTCGCGGTCCTCGGCCTTGTCGATCGCCTCCTTCGAGGCACCGATCATTTCCACGCCGTATTTTTCGAGCACGCCGTGTTTCGCCAGATCGAGCGCGCAGTTCAGCGCGGTCTGGCCGCCCATCGTCGGCAGCAGTGCGTCGGGCCTTTCGGCGGCGATGATTTTCTCGACCACCTGCCAAGTTACCGGCTCGATGTAGGTCGCATCCGCCATCCCGGGGTCGGTCATGATGGTCGCCGGGTTGGAATTCACCAGGATCACCCGGTAACCCTCTTCGCGCAGCGCCTTGCACGCCTGCG
>RPOR01000025.1 GCA_003820645.1 Betaproteobacteria bacterium | reverse complement strand
GCTCGAACCAGGGCCCCGCGGCTTAACGGCCCGCAGGTTTCACTTGTACCAGGCAGTCATAATAAGTTGCCGCACCACCCATGTCGGCGACGGCCTGTGACGTGACTTCATTGGCGTTACGCCGGTCGGCGGTCAGCTTTTTCCACCATACCGACGGCGCCGACACCACGCCGCGCCGCACCTTGGTGGTGAGATGAGCGCGCACGGTGTAATTGCCGCGGTCGTTGAACACACAAACCGGCATGCCGTCGCGGATGCCGCGGCTGGCCGCATCGTCGGGATGGATGTCCAGCGACGGCTCGCCGGCATCCCGCAGTGCGAAATCGAGGTTGGCGAAGGACGAATTGAGGAAATGCCGGTGCGGCGGTGATATGAACGCCAGCGGATAGCGCTGCGCCAGCGCGCGGTTGCTGGTCGGGCCTTCACGCGGTGGCGTGTAGTCGGGCAGCGGGTCGTGGCCCTGTGCTTTCGCGGTTTCGCTCCAGAACTCGCATTTGCCCGATGGCGTCGGGAATCCGCCCTCGGCAAAGGGCGCTGCTGACACATTCAGCCGCTGCCAACCGTGCTTTTTCAGCGTGTCCCAGGTAATGCCTTGCAGCGCGGTCGCCGTGGAGTCCAGCGCCTGGCGGCAGATGTCCTCGTCGGAATCGCGCAGGCAGGCATCGTCGAAGCCCATGCGCGCGGCGAGCAGCCGGAACACTTCGGCGTTGGGCTTGGCCTCGCCGACGGGCGCGATGGCCGGCTGGCTGGCCTGCACATACATATGCCCGTACGATTTGTGGATATCGTGATGTTCAAGCTGTGTCGTTGCCGGCAGCAGGATGTCGGCGTAGTCCGCGGTGTCGGTCTGGAAAATCTCATGGACGACGGTGAACAGGTCCTCGCGCGCGAACCCGGCCATCACTTTGCGCGAGTCGGGGCAGACGGCGACCGGATTGGTGTTGTAAACGTAGGCCGCTGTTACCGGCGGCTGCGCGGCGGTCAATGCATCGCCCAGCGCCGCCAGGTTGATGGTCCGCGGCGCGCCGCGCAGGAGGTCGGGGCGCTCCAGCGCGCGGTGGTTGAAGCCGTAGAAGTCGCTGGTGGCGAGCAGCACGCCACCGGCGGGTTCGCGCCAGGCGCCGGTCAGCGCCGGCAGGCAGGCGATGGTGCGCACGGCCATGCCGCCGCCGGCGTGGCGCTGCAGCCCGTAGTTGATGCGGATCATCGCGGCGCGGGTGCGCGCGTATTCGCGGGCGAGATTGACGATTTCTGCGGTGGTGATGCCGCAGATCGCCGCTGCGCGCTGCGGCGTCCACGCGCGCACGCGCGCGGCGAGTTCGTCATAACCCAGCGTGTGGTTCCCGACGTAATCGGCGTCGGTCAGGCCTTCGCCGATGATCACATGCATCATCGCCAGCGCCAGTGCGGCATCGGTGCCGGGGTAGGGCGCGATGTGCTGGTGGCATTTTTCCGCGGTTTCGCTGCGCCGCGGGTCGATGATCACCAGTTTTGCGCCGCGGCGCTTGGCCGCCTGGCAGCGCGACCAGAAATGCAGGTTCGACACCACCGGATTGGAACCCCAGATGATGATCAGCCGGGCGTGCTCCGCCTGTTCCGGATCGCAGCCGACGGAGCCGCCGAGCGTGATCTTAGAGCCGGCCTTGCCCGCCGAGGAGCACAGCGTGCGTTCGAGCAGGCTCGCCCCCAGCCGATGGAAAAAGCGTCGGTCCATCGAGGCATAACTGACCATGCCCATGGTGCCGGCGTAGCTGACCGGCAGGATCTGCTGCGGATCGGTGGCGGCGATGGCCTTGAAGCGGCCGGCAATGGTGTCGAGCGCCTCGTCCCAGCTGATGCGCGCAAACCGGCCGCCGCCCTTGGCGCCGATGCGTTTCATCGGGTAAAGGATGCGTGACGGCGCGTAGGTGCGGTCGAGATAACGTGCCACCTTGGTACACAGCGTACCGGCCGTGAACGGCATGTCGCCGCCGCGGATGCACACCGCCCGGCCGTCCTCGACGGTAATTTCCAGCGCGCAGGTGTCCGGGCAGTCGTGGGGACACGCGGCACTGACGGTGCGGCGGTTCGGCTGGGGGGACGCAGTGTCCATGGCAGTCGCCGGCAGTAAAAACCGCATGATAGTCCGGATTGCCTGTCATGGACCGCGTTTTCAGGCCGAATCCGGTATCATCATGCCGCAGCAGCTTCCCTCACAATTTTCGACCCGGAGATTGAAAATGCACTCATTGATCCACGCGCGCCGCGCCGTGCTGGCGCTGGCATTGTCCTGTTTCGCCGTTACGGCTTTTGCGCAGGCGCAGCCCGCTGCGAAGCCGGCGTTTCAACCGGAGGTCGGGCAGGAGGGCAAGGACGTGGTGTGGGTGCCCACCGCACAGGGGCTGGTTGACCGCATGCTCGACATGGCCAAACTGACCCCCCAGGATATTCACTACGATCTGGGTTCGGGCGACGGCCGCACGGTGATCACCGCGGCGAAACGCGGCGCGACCGCCTTCGGCGTCGAGTACAACCCGGACATGGTGGAACTGTCGCGTCGCAATGCCGCCAAGGCGGGCGTCGGCAACAAGGCGACGTTCATCCACGGCGACATTTTTGAAACCGATTTTTCCAAGGCGACAGTGATCACGCTGTTCCTGCTGCCCGAGCTGAACGTCAAGCTGCGGCCGCAAATTCTCGCGATGAAGCCCGGCACCCGCGTGGTGTCGAACTCGTTCACGATGGGTGACTGGAAGTCGGATGAGACCCAGTCCGCGAAGGATGACTGCACCAGTTACTGCACCGCGTATCTGTGGATCGTGCCGGCGAAGGTGGACGGCATCTGGAAGTCCGGCAAAGACGAATTCAAGTTCGCCCAGGAATACCAGATGGTGCACGGTGCAGTGGGCCGTGGCGGCAAGCTCACGCCGGTACTCAACGGCCGGTTGCGCGGCGCCGAGATCAGTTTCACCTCGGGCGGCGATCGTTATGCCGGACGCGTCAGCGGCGATCGCATCGAAGGCACGGTGACCGCCGGCGGCAAGACTGCGCCGTGGACCGCGGTCCGCGCCAAATAGACAACAGGTTCACCAGGGCATCACTGCGACCGCATGAAAGAAAATGACCGCGGCTACGCGGACCTGCACGACCATCTGGCGGCGCTGCGCGAGCGCGGACTGCTGATCGAGATTGACCGGCCGATCGACAAGGATGCCGAAATGCACCCGCTGGTGCGCTGGCAGTACGTCGGCGGCATCGAGGAGCACGAGCGCAGGGCTTTCCTGTTCACCAATGTGGTCAATGCGCAGGGCCGCAGGTACAAATTCCCGGTCGTGGTCGGCGCGTTTGCCGGCAACCGTGAAATCTACGGCGTCGGCATGGGCGTGCCGCTGGACGAAGTGCAGCAACGCTGGGACCGGGCGATTGCCAACCCGATTCCGCCGCGTGTCGTGGAAACCGGCGCGTGTCAGGAAGTCGTCGTCACCGGCGATGCCTTGAAAGGCGAGGGCAACGGACTCGACGCATTGCCGATTCCGGTATCGACGCCGGGTTTCGACGGCGCGCCGACGCTGACCGCGACCAACGTCATCACCAGGGACCCGGAAACCGGCATCCAGAATCACGGCACGTACCGCGCCGGCCTCAAGGCGCCGGACCGCATGGTCGTGCGCATGGCCACCCGCGTGGGTGGCGCCGGCGGTTATCGCCACTACCAGAAACACCAGCAACGCGGCGACAAGACCATGCCGATCGCCATTGTGCTCGGCGCGCCGCCCTGTGTGGCCTTTGTCGCGCCGATGAAGCTGCCGGTCGATCTCGACGAGGTCGGCGTGGCCGGTGGTGTGGCTGGCGTGCCGATCAACGTGGTGCGCGCGAAAACCGTCGACCTGCTGGTGCCGGCCGAGGCGGAAATCGTCATCGAAGGCCTGATCGATACCGAATATGTCGAACCCGAAGGCCCGTTCGGCGAATCGCACGGCCATGTTGCACTGGAGCAGTTCAACATGCCGATGCGGGTGACTGCGATCACCCACCGCAAGGATGCCATCGTCGCCTCGTACCTGAGCCAGGTCACGCCCAGCGAATCGAGCGCGATCAAACGGGTGTCGTTCGAGCCGATGTTCCTGTCACACCTGCGCAATACGCTGGGCATCAAGGGCGTCAAGCGCGTCACGCTGCATGAGCGCATGACTGCGCTGCGGCGGATGACGATAGTGACCGTCGAGCAGGGCACGCCGCGCAGCGAAGTGTGGCGCGCGCTGTACGGGATGAGTGCATTCAAGGCGGACTGCGGCAAGATCGGCATCGCCGTCAACGAGGACATCGATCCGGAGAACTCCGATGCGCTGTTCTGGGCGCTGGCCTTCCGCATGAATCCGGCCGAGGACCTGCAGGTGCTGAAACACCGCAGCGGCGGCCATGGTCCGGAACGCGAACATGAAACCGACCAGGAAGACGCGACGCTGCTGATCGACGCCACGGCCAAGGAAATTCTGCCGCCGTTCGCGTTGCCCAAGCGCGAATACATGGAGCGTTCGCGGAAAATCTGGGAAGAAATGGGCCTGCCCAAGCTGCGGCCGCAACCACCGTGGTTCGGTTCACCGGTCGGCGACTGGCTGCCCGAGTGGGACGAAGGCGGGCGGCGCGCGGCGACCGGCGGTTACCTGGAGAACGGGCGCATCAGCGAAAAAGCGCGGCGCAAGGGCCTCCGGCCGGAAACCAGTTACCGGCCGGACCGCGATCGCGACGAGCACTGACCGGGTCGCACCTCTCGAAAATCAATAAGCTGTTGTTTTTATTATAAAAATGTTTGATGTGCGCAAGCGGCATCCGACCTTGATGCACGATCGGCATTCGTTCTGCGCTGCATTTTCCGCGATGGACCGTTGCACATACTGGACGTTGCGGCCCGAACTGGGCGAACATGCGGCAGCACGGCAGCGTACCGTGCGTTGATCGGGGTGCCGGGACCACCAGCGCAGTGCGACCGGCGCCGATGCAGGCCACTGATGAGGAGTCTCCATGTTCAAGCACATCCTGATGCCCACCGACGGGTCCGAGCATTCCGAACGAGCAGTCGAACGCGGCATCGAGCTGGCGAAACTCTGCGGCGCAAAGGTGACCGGGATCCATGTCATGCAGGATTTCCGGATGATGATCGGGCCCGAGGGTCTGGTGCCGACGGAACTGGATGCCAGCATGGAGGAGCGGGAGCGCGAGCGGGCGGCGAGCTTCCTCGCCTTTGTGCAGAAAACCGCGGACGCGGCCGGCGTGCCCTGCGCCACCATGATCGCCACGGGCACCCACCCCTACGACGCGATTGTCGATGCCGCCAATGAACGCGGCTGCGATCTCATCGTGATGACTGCGCGCCACCGCAAGGGCCTGGTATCGCTGATCATGGGCAGCGAAGCGAGCCGCGTACTGCACCGCTCGTCGATCCCGGTGCTGTGTTTCCGCGCGCTGATGAGCGCTGATCACCCGGACAAGGGCCGACAGCCGGCCTGATGACGGTGCGGCAGTGCTGACGTTGCCGCATAAAAAAAGCCCGCGGACCGATGGCCGCGGGCCGGGTGCTGCCGCAGTGTGCCGACCGAGCTATCGCGCCTTGATGCCGGCCGCTTTGACCAGCTTCTTCCATTTCTCGACATCCTCGCGAACGCTGGCGGCGAATGCAGCGGGGGTGTTGCCCTCGGCTTCCATGCCGCGTCCGAGGAACAGCTTTTTCACTTCGGCGCTGTTGATGATCTTGACCGACTCGGCATGCAGCCGGTCGATGATGGCCGGCGGCGTTTTTGCCGGAGCCAGCAGGCCGACCCATGAGGAGTGCTGATAGCCTTTCACGCCGGCTTCCGCCATGGTCGGCAGATCGGGTGCCGCGGTCGAGCGTTTGGTGCCGGTCACCGCCAGGGCGCGAATCTTGCCGGCGCGGATTTGCGGCAGTGCCGTGGAACTTGCGGCGAAATTGACCTGCACCTCGCCGCCGAGCAGTGCGGTCATTGCTGGCGAGCCACCTTTGTAGGGGACCAGCAGCATTTTGGTCCCGCTCATGTACTGGAACAACTCGGTCGCCAGATGGGTGCTGGTGCCGACGCCGCTGAAAGCACAGGTGACTTGTCCCGGTTTGCTTTTGAGCAGCGCAATCAATTCCTTGACGGACTTGGCGGCTACCGACGGATGGACGACGATGATATGCGGCAGATCGGCGAACTGGGTGATCGGTGCGAAGTCGCGCACCGGGTCGAAGGGCATCCGGGTGTGCATGGCCGGCGTGATCGTGAACGACGCGGCGATGCCCAGCAGCGTGTAGCCGTCGGGGGCCGCCTTGGCTACCAGGTCGGTACCGGTCAGGCTGCCGGCGCCGGGCCGGTTGTCGACGACGAAGTTCTGCTTCAGCACCTCGGCCAGGCGGTCGGTGACGATGCGCGTCGCGATGTCGGTCGACCCGCTCGGGCTCTGGGGCACGATGACGCGGACCGGCCGCGACGGGTAGTTGTCCGCGGCGATTGCCGGTGCGGCTGCAACCAGCGCCGCGGCACTGGCGATGCAACCGGTCAGGCGATGGAACAGGCTCATGGTTTTCTCCTCAAGGTTCGTTTTATTTGGATCACGTTTTTATTCGCCATCATACCCCGGCAGCACACGGGCATCGATCACGCAGACGCCACCGGCCTTGACGATGGCGATGCCGCGCGCGATGGCCGGCTGCATGTCCGCCATCTGCGTGACGGGACCGATGCCTTCGGCACCCTGCGCACGCGCCATCGCCGCGATATCGATGTCGGGATCGATGATTTTCTGCCCGATCCACGCGTTTTCCGACGGGCGGCCGCGATGTTCGGCGACATGGCCCTGATGACGCTCGTCGTTGAAGAACGAGCGGTTGTTGCAGATGATCATCAGGCAGGGGATCTGGTAATGCACGGCCGTCCACACCGCGGTGTTGCCCATCAGGAAGTTGCCGTCGCCCATCAGGCCGATCGGAATGCGGCCGCTGCCTTTCAGCGCCAGCGCCGCGCCGATGGTCAGGCCGGGTCCGGCACCGACGCCGCCACCGCCGTCGAAGCCGAGGAAATCCAGCGGATGACGGAAGTGGGTATAGGCACCGCTCCAGCCCAGCGGCAGGTGGGTGTAGCTGACGTCCTGTTTGCCGACTGCGGCGTTTAGCGCGTAGGCGAGACCTGACAGCGCCAGCGGCTCGGCGGATTTGCCGGCGAGCGGCTTGGGCGCCGCCTGAATCAACTGCGGCCGTGAGGTGACCGCGGCGGTCAGCAGCGGCACTGCAGCGTCAGGTTCACAGTTCATGTAGACGTCCACCGGCGGCAGCGCCTGGTAGTCCATGCTCCAGCCGCGATGCAGCTGGGTGTCACAGGAGACCTGGATGATTTTTGCGGTGACCGGCTTGTCGCCGAAGGTCTGCTTCAGCGCACCGGCCAGATCCAGCCAGTCGAGCGAGAGGATCACGTCGGCAGCGGCTAGCGTCTTGCGTGCTGCGGGCACCAGGCGATTGGCGGGCGGCGCAGCATGCAGCCGGTGGTCGGTGGGGAATGCCGCGGCGAGCTTGATCTGGGTCAGCACGCGCATGTCGAGTTTTTCGGCGAGTGCAACACGCGCGTTCCAGGCATCCAGGCTGCGTGAACCGCGGCCGGCGAGCATTACCGGATGTTTTGCGGCGGACAGCAGTTTCGCTGCGGCTTCGATTTCGGCAATCCCCGGCTGCACCGGCGGCGGCGGTGCGAACCGCGCGACATCGGGAATCACCGGCGGCGTTTCGAGTTTTTCTTCCTGGATCGATACGTCGAGATTCACATACACGGGAGCACGCGGCGGAGTCTCGGCGATCTGTGCGCCGCGCAGCAGTGCTTCGACGGCGGCGGCAGTTGAGCCCGGCTGGTTGTCCCATTTGGTGAAGTTGCGCACCAGCGCGGCCTGGTCGGAGCAGGTGTGGATCCAGTCGATCCACGGCCGGCGTTTGGCGGCATCCCACGGCCCGGTCGCGCCGAGGATCAGCATCGGCGTGCGGTCGCACCAGGCGTTGAATATCGGCATCGACGCATGCATCAGACCGACGTTGGAATGCAGGCCGACCGCCATCAGTTTGTTGGCGGCTTTCCAGTAGCCCTGCGCGATGGATGCGGCATTCTCATCGTGCAGGCACAGCACCATCTGCGGCGCCTTGTTGCCCAGATAATTGACCAGGCTGTCATGCAGCCCGCGGTAGCTGGCACCGGGGTTCAGCGCGATGTACTCGATGTTCAGTGCGCGCAGCGTGCCGGCGATCACGTCGCTGCCGAAAATGGCATCGCTTGCCGGCGAGGGTGCCGGCGTCTCGTGCTTGATGCCGGATGCTGCATTGGTGTTGTCGGTCATGCGTACTCCACTGATCAGGGATGCGTTGAAATGCTCAGTCGACCTTGGCGCCGGAGGCCTTGATGATCCTGGCCCACTTGGTGAATTCGGATTGCAGGTGCGCGGCAAAGGCTTGCCGGGTGCTGCCGACGGCGACGCTGCCGCTGTTTTTCATGCGCTCTTTCATGTCGGCGCTCTGCATGATGCGCGCAGCGTGGCCGTTCAGTGTCTCCAGCGTCGTGGCCGGCGTGCCGACAGGCGCGAGCACACCGTACCACTGGCTCGACTGATAATCCTTCAGGCCTGCTTCTGCGACTGTGGGCAGTTCGGGCAGTGCGGGCAGGCGTTCCAGCGTGGTCACGCCCAGCGCACGCAACCGGCCGTTCTGCACATAGGGAATGGCCGCGAGTGCCGGCATGAACATGACGCTGACTTCGCCTGAAATGATCGCCGTGATTGCGGGGCCGGTACCGCGATACGGCACGTGCACCAGGTTGGTTCCCGTCAGCGTCTTGAACAATTCCGCGGCGAGGTGCGGAGTGCTGCCGCTGGCCGATGATGCATAGTTGAGCTGTCCGGGCCGGGCCTTGGCAAAGGCGATCAGTTCCCTGACGTTTTTTGCCGGCAGCGACGGGTGCACGACCAGCACATTGGGCGCATGCGCGAGCAGGCTGACCGGGTCGAAGTCCTTGACCGGATCATAGGTGACGTTCTTGTACAGGCTCGGCGTCGTCACGAAGTTCGCACCGTTGACCAGCAGGGTGTAGCCGTCCTTGGGCGACTTGGCGACGATCTCGCTGCCGATCATGCCGTTGGCGCCGGCGCGATTCTCGATCACGACCGGTTTGCCCAGCGCTTCCGACAGTTTCTGGCCGAAAATGCGACCCATGCTGTCGACACCACCGCCCGCCGGAAACGGGACCACGATCCGTACCGGTCCCGCGGGATAGGGTTGTGCCGACAGCGGCGCCGGCAACAGTGCGGTGCCGAAGAGCAGGGTTGCCGCCAGCAGGCTTCTCACAGTAAGCGTCTTCATCAATCAGTCTCCTCGCGGGTTATGGCAGCCCGAGCAGCGTGGCGCCGGTGCCCCAGCACACGTCACGCCGCTCGGCATCACTTAACTTATTGTTTTTATTTATAAATTGGACTGGGTCTGGATCGCGCAGCGGGAACGGGTAATCACTGCCCAAGGCAACCCTGGCGGCGCCGACGCGTTCGATCAGGTAACGGAATGCCGCGTCATCATGCAGCACGGTGTCGTAATACAGATTGTCTGCGTAGTGGCCGAGCGGATGGGTCACCGCGCCGCGGGCGAACGGTGGTGCGGTGATGCGGCCGCGGTCGATGCGGCCGAACTGGTAGGGCACGCAGCCGCCGCCGTGGACCAGCAGCACACGCAGTTGCGGAAAGCGGTCGAATACGCCGCCGAGCAGCAGCGCGGCAGCGGCGAACGTGGTCTCGCTGGGATTGCCGACCAGGATGTGCAGGAACAGCCGGCGGATGCGCGGCGGCACCGCGAGGTCCGCCGGATGCACGATCACCGGCACGTTGAGTTCCTGCGCTGCGGCCCAGAATGCGTCGAACTGCGGCGCATCCAGGCCCTCTCCCTCGACACGGGCGCCGATCTGCACCGCGCGGTGGCCGAGGTGCTGCACGGCATGACGCAATTCATCGGCAGCCAGCGCGGCATCCTGCAGCGGAACCATGGCCGCCGCCGCGTAACGATCGGGTCGTTGCGCGACCATTTCCGCCAGCGCTTCGTTCTGCGCACGGGCCAGCCACTGGCCTGCCGCTGCCGGCAGGTGATAACCCGCGAGGTCCATCCAGCCCGCGAGCAGTTGCACATCGATGCCGGCTTCATCCATCCATTTCAGCCGTGCAGCCTCGTCGCTCAACGGCGGAATCAGCGGCATGCCGGTCAGCCGCCCGCCGACTTCGATGCGCGTCGCACCGTCCTCGCCTTTGACGATTTTCACGCCGTGGCGTGCGCCCTCGGCATTGATGCGGTCGACGACCGGTTTGCCGACGTGATGGGCGTGGATGTCCAGGCAGCGCGGTTTTGCCGCGTTCATGCAGCCTTGCTCCGGCCGATCACTTCACGGATGCGGGCAGCGATGTCCTGCGGCTTTTCGGTGGGCGTGATGTGGCGGCCGCCGGGCAGCACGGTCAGCGTCGAGCCGGCAATCGCCTGGTGGAGTGCCTCGGCCATCGCGACCGGCGTGGCGTAATCTTCCTCGCCGACGACAACTGCGGTTGGCACCTTGACCGAAGCGAGTCCTGCGCGCAGGTCGCCGTCGCCGAGCATTTCACAGGTCTTCACATAGCAGTCGACATTGTTGTCGAGGAACACTTTGACCAGACGGTCGACGGTGGCCTTCTCGTTGGCGCGGAACGCATCACCGAACCAGCGCCCGGTCTGAAACTCGACCAGTGCGCCCATGCCTTTCTGCTTGCCGGTGGCGCCCCGTTCGCGCCAGACCTTGGGCGCGTCGGCACCGTACCAGGCGGTGGTGTCGATCAGCACCAGGCCGGTCGTGCGCTGCGGGTAGCCGATCGCAAACGCCTGCGCCACCATGCCGCCCATCGAGCAGCCGCCGACGACGGCCGATGGCCATTGCACATGGTCCATCAGTTCGGCCAGGTCGCGCGCGAACAGTTGCGGGGTGTAGGTCATTACGGGCTGACCGGAGAGGCCGTGGCCGCGGCAGTCAAACGTCAGCACCTGCGTGTCCCGGGCCAGCGCCTGGACGACGTCGTCCCAGATGCTGCGGTCCAGTGCCAGCGAGTGCACCAGCGCCACGCGCGGCGCATTCGCGCCGGCGCCGCGGTGCAGGGTGTAGGCAATTTCGCAGCCATCGGAGGTCTTGCAGCGGTCAGCCATGTGCGGATTTCCTTGTCTGGCGGAAGTTGAAAGTCAATTACTTTTTCCGTGCTGCGCGCTGCCAGGCCAGCAGCAGCATGCGCGCGCCGATTTCCACGGCCATGTTGCGTTTGTACATTGCAGAACCGCGGACGTTCGCCATCGGTTCGGCGAGATCGCGGACCGGCTGCACCGCATCGCGGATCCCCGCTTCGTCAAAGGCCGTGCCGTGCAGCACATCCAGGTCCAGCATGATCGGCTTCCAGCTGACCGAGCCGACGACGAGGCGGGCAGCGGTGCACCGGCCCTGTGCGTCCAGCGTCACGCAGGCGGCGGCATTGACCGTCGGCGTTTCCAGCACGCCGCGCGGCATGAACTTGCAGAATGACGAGCCGGTGCGCGCCGGCAATGCATCGGCCGCGACGGCGATCAGCAGATCGTCCTTGGCGAAACGCTGTGCAAAGGCTTCAGCTAGCAGCAGCGTACGCCGCCCCCGGGGCGAGGCGACAGCAACGCGAGCGTTGACGGCGAGCAGGGCGACCGGGACATCGAAACCGCCGATCAGCGGGGCTACACAGCCGCCGACGGTGGTCATCTGCCGCACCCGTGCGTGCCCGGCGGCATCCAGCGCTTCCGCGACGGCTTCCCAGTGCGCGCGCAGTTTCGGCAATGCGAACAGCGTCTGCTGGTTGACCGCAGACCCGGCATGCAGCGTACCGTTGCTGTCGATGCCGGTCTGCAGCAGTTCCGGGATGCGCCCGGGATAGAGCAGCCGTTTGGCCTGCGGAAAGCCGGTGCGCTCGCGACGCAGTGCATGCGACATGCCGCCGGAGACAATCGCGGTGTCACCGGCCGCGTACAGCGCCACGGCCTCGTCCACGGTTGTCGGCATCAGCAGCTCGGGCTGGAACGGGCGCGTGCCCGAGGGTTTGCCCGAGGACAGCCGCGTCCAGGTGCCGCCCTTGGGCGCGGCAGGGGGCGCAATTTTTTCGTCTGCGTACAGCTGGGGATGCAGTGCGCGATGGATTTTCTCCGCGGTGATCGGCAGGCTGTGGATGCGCACGCCGACGGCATCGGCAATGGCATTCGCAATCGCGGCAGGAATGGCGTCGAGGCCGATCTC
Source organism: Betaproteobacteria bacterium (assembly GCA_003820645.1). Classification (GTDB taxonomy): domain Bacteria; phylum Pseudomonadota; class Gammaproteobacteria; order Burkholderiales; family SG8-41. The sequence goes on along the minus strand of RPOR01000025.1, from coordinate 15,008 downwards.
GCCGAGCCCCTTGGCGCCGAACGGTCCCGACGGTTCATACGAATCGGCGAACGCGACATGCAGCTTGGGCACAAAGTCGGCAGACGGCAGCGGGTAGTCGATGTATTGCGGATCGGTGGGGGCACCGTTGTACCAGTCGAAGTGTTCAACCATCGCCAGACCGATGCCCTGCACGACGGCGCCCTCGACCTGGCCCTGTGCCGCCGACGGATGGATGACCGTGCCGCAATCAACCACCGCCGCGATTTCCTTGAGGTGGACTTGGCCGGTGCCACGATCGACTTCGACTTCGACGGTCTGTGCGGCAAAATTGTAGGCGCCGGATTCATTGCCGTAGCGGCTGTGGTCGGGAAAGTCCGACGGATTGTCCCAGTTGCCGACGCCGACGATGGCTTCGCCGCCGCGTTTGTAGATATTGGCACGGACCACCGCGCTGACCGGCCTGAACTCGCTCTCCGCGCCGTTGCGCGGACCGATCTGGCCGTTGATGATGGTCAGATCTTCGGCGGGACGCCTGAACTGTTCTGCGGCCGCCGCCATCAGTTGTTTATGGGCGGCCGCGGCGGCGAGTTTCACCGCATTGCCGGCAACGTACGTGACGCGGCTCGCCAGTGCACCCAGCGAGTGCGGGTGCACGTCGGTGTCGGGGCGGGTAATGTCGACATCTTCGTACGGCAGCCCGAGTTCCTCGGCGGCGATCTGCCGCAGCACGGTCAGCGTGCCCTGGCCGATTTCGCCTTCGCCGGTGATGATCGTGGCGCGGCCGTCTTCATTGATGCGCACGATCGCCGAGCTGCCGTCCCAGTCGCCGAAACTGCGGCGGCCGTTGACATGGATGCTGCAGCCCATGCCGAGGCCGTGGTCGGCTTTTCTGTTCCTGCGTTTGTCCTGCCACTGGATCAGTTCGGCAGCCTTGTCGATGCACTGGCGCAGTTCGCCGCTGGTGATCTTGTGGTTGTGCGGCGAGACGTCGCCTTCCTCGACTGCATTCATTCTGAGCAGGTCGACGATGTCGATGTTGAGTTTTTCGGCAGCAAGATCCCACGCCTGTTCGACGGCCCAGTCGGCCGACGGGTTGCCGAAACCGCGGAATGCGCCGGTGGGCACGAGGTTGGTGTAGAGCAGCGTCGACTTCGCGCGCGCGCAGGGATATTTGTACAGCGCATCGTGGCGCACGGTCGCTGCGCCAAGGATCGCCTGTGATTTGCCGGTATAGGCACCGTTGTCGGCCCACATGCGGATTTCCTTGGCCAGCACCTTGCCGGCTTGCGAGAAGCCCAGCTTCACCCAGTAACGCATCGGCATGCGCGGATGGCTGGCGAGGAATTCCTCCTCGCGGGTATGGATCAGCTTGACCGGCTTGCCGGCCCTGCGCGCGAGGATCGCGGCGATGACCGAGCCGTTGTCGTCGCCCGATTTGCCGCCGAACCCGCCGCCGACTTCGGTCTGGATCACCCGCACCTGCGACTCCGGCACGCCGAGGGCTATCGAGTAACGGCCGCGGGCGAGGAACGGTGTCTGCGTGTTGCACCACATGGTGACGCGGTTGTCGGTCCAGTGCGCGACACAGCCGATGGTTTCAAGCGAACTGTGCCATTGCCGCACCGAATCCCAGGTGCCCTCGACGATGACGTCGGCCGCCTTGAAGCCGGCGTCGACTTCGCCGCGCTCGAAGGCGAATTCATGCGCGACGTTGCCTGGCGCGTCGTCATGCACCAGCGGTGCGCCTGCCGCCATCGCCTCATCCAGCGAAAACACCCCCGGCAGCACTTCATACCGGACAACGATGCCGTCCACCGCGGCACGCGCGATTTCCGGATCCGTCGCGGCCACTGCGGCGACTTCATCGCCGACGTAGCGCACCTTGCCGATGGCCAGCGGATAGAGGTCCGGGCGGAACGCGCCCCATTTGCGTTTCGCGGTGTCCTCGCCGGTCACGACAACCTTGACGCCGGGCATGCTGCGCGCGGCGCTGGTGTCGATCGACAGAATGCGCGCATGCGGATGCGGGCTGCGCAATACCGCCGCATGCAGCATGCCGGGCATGTGGATGTCGGCGACATACTGTGCCGCGCCGGTGACCTTAGGAATGGCGTCGGTGCGCGGCACATCCTTGCCGACGACCAGCAGGCCGGCTTCGAACTTGGGATCGCGCAGTCTGCGGTCGCGGGTACTCATGCTTTTCCCGCCTTTTTCAGCAGTGCGACGGCTTCGCGGTACGCATCCATGATCTTGACGTAGCCGGTGCAGCGGCAATACACGCTGTCGACGCTCATGCGGATGTCGTCATCGCTGGGATTCGGGTTTTTCTCGAGCAGCGACACGCACTGCATCACATGGCCCGGGATGCAGATGCCGCATTGCAGTGCCGACTTGTTGATGAAGGCCTGCTGTACCGGGTGCAGCACGCCCGCCTCGGCGAGGCCCTCGACGGTGCGGATGCTGGCACCGTCGCACAGCGCGGCGAGCTGCAGGCAGGCGGACACCGACTGGTCGTTGACCATCACGGTGCAGGTGCCGCAGGCGCCGATGCCGCAGCCGTGTTTGGTGCCGGTGAGCTGCAGGTCGTCGCGCAGCACGTCGACCAGCAGGCGGTCGGCCGATTTGAGGTGGACCTCGACGGGATCGCCGTTGAGCGTGAATTTGATCAGCATGTGGATAGGGCAGGCGTGTGCGGAAAAGCGTCAAATTATAAAGGTATGCCTATGACACTGCCCGCCCAATTTGGGTGAAAGCCGTGCCCGGATGGCGGACCGGACTTCGTTTGTACTTGCTCAGTAGGGGCGGCTCGGCTAAGCTGGATTTCACCGTTGCACGTGGCCAAGCGGAACGTCCGGAATCCGCGCGGGTCCGGTGCCACCCGGCCCGCTCCGTTTCTTCTGATCAGCCCAATTGAACACCGAAAAAATCCAGGTCCGCGTCACCGAAACCCGGCAGTTGATGGACGTCGTCGTGCTCAGCAAGCGCGCGTCGGCGATCCAGGTGGTGATCGGCACCGGTGTGCACAGCGTCAAGTGCGAACTGACGCCGACCCGCAACGGGCTCGCCTATGCCGGTTCGGTGATGGGGCGGGAAATCGTCTATGAGCGCAGCCGCGACCAGGTGCAGGCGGATATCGACCGGCTGAACCCGCGGGAATTCAACCGGCGCTGACGGCGTGCCGGCTTACTCCAGCTGGTAGAGCAGGATCAGGATGCTCGCAATGAGCATGACGCCGAATGTCAGGCCCATGCCGACCGTACGATAGCGAAAGTTTTCCGGCATCCGGCTCACGCCCCAGGCGTGCAGCAGCCGGCCGCAGATCAGGGCAATGCCGAGTGCGTTCACGTGCAGCCGCGGGCCGTCATGCAGTTCGACAAAATAGATCAATAGCAGCGAGAGCGGTACATATTCCGCGAAGTTCGCGTTCACCCGCATTGCGCGCTGCAGCAGCTCCTTCCGGCCATCGCCGATGGCAACATGGTAGCGGCGCCGCAGGCGAATGGTGCGCAGGCTCAGCGCAATAAATACCAGCCCGAGGATCGCAGCGTAGAGCGGTGTGATGGGCATGTGCTGTTTACTCCGGCTTGCGGAACTTCAGTGTCATGCGGTCGCTCTCGCCGATTGCCCGGTATTTTTCCGGATCGAGCCGGCCGCGCATCACCGGCGGCAGCGTCCATACGCCGTTGGGGTGGTCGGTGCTGTCCAGCGGATTGGCGTTGATTGCCGATTTTTCGGCCAGCCTGAAGCCGGCTTGTTCCGCCAACGCGATCACATGGGCTTCGGTCATGTAGCCGGTCTGCACCATGCGTTCGAGCGGCGTCCCGGGTTTCGCGCGATGTTCGACGACGCCGAGGATGCCGCCGGGTTTCAGCGCAGCGAAGAACGCCTGGAATGCCGCGGCATCAGCCTTCTGGCTGCTCCAGTTATGCACGTTGCGGAAGGTCAGCACCAGATCGACGCTTCCGGGCGGGGCGATGGCGACATGATCCGGCGGGCCGAACGACGTAAACACCGGCTTGCCGTACAGCGCCGCCTGTGCGGCGACTTTTGCTTCCTGCCGCGCGCGGGCCTCGCGCTGCCAGCCGGGCGCCCGCGGATTCTCGATGGCGTAGTGGGCGAGGTAATAGCGGCCGCGCTCGCGCAGCACCGGGCCGAGGATCTCCGAATACCAGCCGCCGCCGGGCCAGATCTCGACGACGCTCATGTCGGGCCGCAGGCCGAAGAACAGCAGCGTTTCGCGCGGATGGCGGTATTGGTCGCGCAGCCGGTTCGCAGCGGAGCGATGTTCCCCGGCGATGGCCTGATCCAGCAGGACGCCGGCATCACTCTGCGCCAGTGCCGCCGGCGCGAGCAGTGCCAGCGCGAGCAAGGCGAAACGGACGGGCCACTGCAGCAATGCCATAGCGAACTCTGCGCCGGATCGATCAGGTTTCCGGATTCTAGCCCTCCTGCCGCCGCCCCGCCTGGATTTCCGTCAACGTTCTCGGAATTCCCGCGGCACCGCGATGTCGCGCATCACGGCGTGCGGGGTGTGGTGGTGCGCCGCACGGTCGCGCGCGTCGCGGGCGCCGTCGCAGGCCTGCAGGTACGAGCCGAGTTCGCGGGCATGCGCGACAACGGCGCGCCCGAAGCGCACGCGCTCGGCCGAATAGCGCGGCAGCGCCTGCGCCGGATCGTCCGCGGCCCCGCGCAGCGCGTCGGCGAGCGCCATCGCGTCGCCGGCCGCCTTGGACACCCCCATGCCGCAATGTGGCCGCGCGACGAACGCGGCATCACCGAGCAGCGCCACGCGGCCGTAAGCCATCGCGCGCGACTCGAGGTCGAAAATCGCCTGGAAAAACGGCTGGCGGGTCTTGGCGACCACTTCGGCAAACTGCGGCGACAATGCATCCTGCGCGCCGCGCCGCATCTCGGCCAGCACCTCGGCGCGGATCAGCGGTGGTGGAATCGACATGTCGTGGCGACGGCCGGCACTGTCGGTGCACAGTCGTGGCAACGCCCGTTCGGTGTCTGCCGGCCGGTACCAGACGAAGTTGTAACAGCGCTCGCCGGGGCGCGTCGAGTTGGTGAAACCGGCCACCGGATAACCCAGCATGTGCTCGCGCGGCGCCAGGCTGAAGCCGAACAGCGGAAACAGATCACGATGCGTGGCCGGCGTCAGCACGTTTTCGTCGACCAGTCCGCGCCAGGCAATATAGCCGGCGTAGACCGGGTGATCCTGCGGCGCGAGCTGTGTGCGCACCGCGGAGCGGATGCCGTCGGCCCCGATCAGCAGTTCGCCCTGTGCCGCGGCGCCGTTGGCAAAGCGCGCGGTGACGGTACCCGCGTCCTGCGTGACGCCGGTGCAGGCGTGGCCCAAATGGTAGCGGTCTGCAGGCAACGCGCCCTTCAGCAGCGCGTAGAGCCGGCCCCAGGTCGTCAGGCACTGTTTGATGTCGAGCGTGCCGACCGCCGTGCCGCTGCGGTCGAATGCGACGCGGCCGGCGATGTCCACGCCGAACGAGTCGTCGATGGTGATGCCGATGCGCCGGAGCGCGTCGAACAGGTCGGGATGGGTGATGATGCCGGCGCCGCGGCCGGCCAGCGCGTCGCCGACCTGCTCGTAGACCTGCACATCCCAGCCCTGGCGATGCAGCAGGTTCGCGGCGAACAGGCCGCCCAGCGAACCGCCGATGACCAGCACTCGTTGCGGGCGAGGTGCTGCAGGCATCGAGACTACGCGGCTTGCTGGACTTCGGCGGCGGGGTAATTCAGTTCGATGGTCACACCGCTCGGATCCTCGAAGAACACCTGGTGCAGGTTGAGCGAGGGGACCGTGCGCTCGCGAAACGCCACACCATGCCGCTTCAGGCGGGCCTGCATCTCGGCGAGCCCGGTCGCGGCAAAGGCCATGTGATCCACGGTGCCGGTACCGTTGAGCGTGTCGAGTTCACGGTCGCCGAGATAATCTTTCAGGCCCTGCGGGTCGTTGAGGTCGATGCCGATGATGTGCACGACGCCGGTGGTTTCCGGATACTGCGCCCCGTTGTAGAGCCACAACCCCGGAAACTTGAACGGCGGACGGAAGCCCGGCTGGAACCCCATCACCTCGGTATAAAACCGGCGCGAGGCTTCGATATCGAGCGTACGGATCGAAAAATGGTCGAGTTTGCCGATGGGCATGGCGCGCTCCTGACGTTACTGCAGCGGCGAGAACGCCGACGGCATGACGATCTTGTTTTCCTGCGCGACCAGCACCGCGTCGGGCATGCCTTCTTGCTTGGCGACGACGGACGGCGGCCATATGCCGGCAGCAACGGCTTTCTCGCGCGACTCGTTGCGCGCGTCGAGCGACGGATAGGACCAGATGTGGGTGAAGCGGTTGAGTCCGCCGAGTTCCGAGTACCAGAGGCCGACCAGCGGGCTGAACTTCACGCGCGCCGGCATGGCTTTCTCCCAGACCCTGCTGATTTTCCCGAGTTCGCCCGGCGCAAAGGTGTAGGTGCGCATTTCGAAATACGGGCCCATCTTGCCGGGCTTGAGCTCGGGTGAGAACGAAAACGGAATATAGATTTCCGAGCGCATGTTGACGATGAATTCGCCGATTTTCGGCGGCCAGTTGCCGCCGGCGACAGCTTCGGCGCGGATGCGGTCGCGCTCCGCGAGATCCCGGTACGGCCAGACGTGGATGATCTGGTTCAGCGGGCCGATTTCGGTGTGCCAGAACGCGGCGAGGGGCGAGAGTTTCTTGCGATATTCGTAGGCTTCGCCAAAGCGCTTTTCGACTTCGGGTTGCGATTTGGGTTTGATGTCGTAGGTGCGTACTTCGTAAATCATGGACTCCTCCGGATGATCGCCGCGATGTAGAGCGGCGAGTTTACCAGAGGCGGCGCGGAGCGCCGGACTGTGCAATGGCCCGCAGCGCATGATCGCATCACATGCTGGACGCGCTGTGCTGCATCGGCGCCCCCCGGGCTACACTGCGCGGCAAGGGGCGGGCCCCGGTGCCGGCCGTAATCAAGGGGGAGTCATGGCAACAACCAGCAGCCGGCGCGGGCTCAAGCGCGTATCGCAACCGCGCAAGTGCAAACTCATCATCGAAAAGGACGTGCAGATCCCGTTGCGTGACGGCACGATTCTTTATGCCGACGTGTTCCGGCCGAATTTTCGCGAGCGGGTGCCGGTAATCCTCAATACCGGGCCCTACCAGAAGGACAAATTGTGGCGGCCCCCGGCGGACCTCGAGGAGGACGCGAATCCGTACATGAACTGGGAAACCGTCAATCCGCTGTGGTGGTGTCCGCGCGGTTACGCCTGCGTGCGCGTCGATGTCCGCGGCGCCGGCAAGTCGCCGGGCAAGTCGGACCCGAGTTCGTACCAGGAAGGGCTGGATGCCTACGATGCCATCGAGTGGATCGCCAAACGCGACTGGTGCTCGGGCAAGGTCGGCATGCTGGGCATTTCGTACCACGCCTCGTCGCAGTGGCGCGCCGCCAACCTGCAGCCGCCGTCGCTGAAAGCGATCATGCCGTGGGAGGGCCGTGCCGACCAGTACCGCGACCAGGCCTACCACGGTGGCATTTTCGCGCTGGGCTTCATCGGCAACTGGTGGCTGACGCATACCGCGCATCACCTGCTGGGCAAGCCGCGCAGCTACAACCCCGACGCCTTCCACAACGACATGATGTGGCAGTTCATGCGCAACGACCTCGATTCCGAATACTGGCGTCTGAGCAGTGCACGCTGGGACCGGATCAAGGTGCCGGTGTACAGCGTCGGCAACTGGGGCGGGTTTTCGATGCACCTGCGCGGCAACACCGAAGGTTTCATGAATGCGGCGGCCAAACACAAGAAGCTGCGCATTCACACCGGTACCCATTTCCATCCGTTCCATGCCGAGGAGGGGCGCATGGACCAGCTGCGCTGGTTCGATCACTGGCTGAAGGACATCGACACCGGCATCATGGACGAGCCTCCGGTGAAGCTCGAGATCCGCACCGGCGGCAGCAAAAAAGCCTACCCGTTCCGCTTTGAAAACGAATGGCCGCTGAAGCGCACAAAGTGGACCAAGCTCTATCTGAAACCCGAGCGCAGGCAGCCGGGCGGGCCCGATGAAGTCGAGGGCAGCCTTGCGAAGTCGGCGCCGAAAGTCTCCGCAAAACTGGCCTACTCGGCGAGCGGTGTCACGACGGCCGGTGTTGCCGGCGGATCCTCGCTGGCGACCACCCACGGCAATGTCGGGCGCACCGGGGTGTCATTCGTGACCCCGCCGATGGTCGAAGATACCGAGGTCACCGGTCCGCTGGTGCTCAATGTCTGGGTGTCGAGCACCTCGGAGGACATGGATATTTTCGTGACCATCCGCAACATTGACCGCAACGACCACGACGTCTGCGAGGTCGGCCAGCATGGCCAGCCCATCCCCTGCGTGACCAAGGGCTGGCTGCGCGCATCGCACCGCAAGCTCGACCCGCAGAAGTCGCTGCCGTACCGTCCGTACCATGCCCATGACGAGCGCTGGTGGCTGCAGCGGAACGAGATCGTCGAGTGCCGCGTCGAGGTGTGGCCGACCAGCATGGTGTTCAAGCAGGGCCACCGGCTGCGTGTGGACATCCAACCGCGCGACGGCCAGGGCAGCGCGCCGTACACCCACTATCACGCCGACTACAACGCCGGTGCGATCAACGCCATCTATGCCGGCGGCAAGACGGCATCGTACCTGCTGCTGCCGATCATTCCGGCAAAGCGGGGCGGCACCAGGTAATGCGCCGAACGGCTGGTTGCAGTGATGAGACATGCGCCGTTCGCGGCGCATTTTTCATGGTTCATCGCGCGGCGGGTTTGAACCACCACGCCGGCCAGTTCAGTACGCGCTCGGCGATCAGCGCATAGCCGGTGCCGTCGGGATGCGTGCCGTCGCCGGCGGCGACGGCACGCTGCCATGCGGCATCGCCGGCGAGATCCTGCGCCAGCGGCAGATAAGGAATGTCGAGTTCGCCGGCGATGGTCGCGTAAATCGCGCACAGCGTGAAGATGCGCACATCCTGCGCGGAGTCGCCGACCGGGGGCGGTCCGATGACCAGTGTCGGGCAGCGGGCTTTTGCATCACTGATGATGCTGCGGAAATTGGCGATGCTCGCGGGCATCGGCAGGCGCAGCGTTTCATCGTCCGCGGTCATGTCGTTGGCACCAAAGGAAAAAACGACATACGGGGAACATGCGACGCGAAACCGTGCATCGCATTCGGCCTGCCAGCGTGCGGCGATGTCGGCGCTGGTGTCGCGGCGTATGCCGAGATTGTAGGCGGTCAGGTCGTAGCCGGCGGCGTGCGCCGCGGCGGCGACGCGTCCCGTCCAGCCGAGTCCGGTGGCGTCGCCGGTGCCCTGGACGAAGGAGTCGCCGACGAAACAGACGCGATGGTCACCCCGGCGCATGGCTTCATTACCCGGTCAGACGGGTTCGAGCGTGCTGCGTGTCCACTCCAGCACCGCCGCCAGTCGCGGCGGCAGCACGTCCTCGGCCTCGTCGAAGGTCACCCAGCGCCATTCATCATGTGCCGGTCGGCCGAGTTCATGCGCGATCGGCAGTGTCACCTGATCGGTTATAGTGATTGCCAGGTAATAGCGCGCGATTTCACCGGTGCCGAAGGCAATGGTTTCCTTGTGCGACTCGCCGAAATCGAATACGAGGTCGGAGATCCCCGTTTCCTCGGTCGCCTCACGCCGGGCGGTGTCGAGCGCATCCTCACCCTCTTCGAGCAGGCTCTTGGGGAAATCCCAGTTGCGGGCGGCGCGCAGCACCAGCACGCGCCAGTCGCCGCCGCGGCGTCGCGCGATGACCACTCCGGCGGAGCGGATCGGCGTCACGGAATCTGGATCTTCCCGCCGGGACCGCCGAGGCCGCCCATGCCACCCATCGCACCGCCCATGCCGGCTCCGGGCACGACAATCGAGGACGATGCCTGGCGGCGAAGTTCCTGCAGTTCACGCACGGTGCGCTCGACGGCTTCCTTGGCGGCATCGCCGAATTTCTCCACGGCCTCGGTGAGGTTTTTCGCCTCGATTTCAAAATTGATCGGCAGCGGGCCGGCGTTGGTCATGATCTGCGCTTCGCCGACATACAGTGTCGGCCGGGCGGTGTCGTCGCTGCCATCGCGCTTGATCGGGGTCATGCGGCGCAGCGTGCCCAATTTGCGGTCGGTGATGATGTCTTCGCGGTACAGCGCGTCCACGTCCATTTTGGCGTCTGCGGGCGCCTGCTCGGGTTTTTGTGCCATGGTGATTACTTCCGGAAAGTGGTCAATGCGCTAGCGTATCAAAAACGCCCGGTGCTGGTCACGTCCGATGCGATAATAAACCCATGTCCGGCATCATTCTGACCACCATCAATGCGCGCTATGTGCACGCCGCCCTCGGCCTGCGTTACCTGCGTGCCAACATGGGGTCGTTGCAGGCGGAAACGCACATTGTTGAATTCGTGCTCGGCGACCGCCCGGCCGATATTGCCGAGCGGCTGCTGGCGGATGCGCCGCGCCTGATCGGGTTTGGCGTCTATATCTGGAACGTCGAGGAAACCGCGCGCGTGATTGCGATCCTCAAGCGCGTGGCGCCGGAGATCGTCATCGTCGTCGGCGGCCCCGAGGTCAGTTATGAAACTGACGGGCAGCGCGTCTGCACGCTCGCCGACTATGTGGTCACCGGCTGGGGCGACGTGACGTTTCCGCGGCTGTGTGCCGACGTTGTCGCAGGGCGTGCGCCGGCCCGGAAAATCCACGCCGGCGTGCAGCCGCCGCTGCAGGATATTGCTTCGCCCTATGGCGAATACACCGACGAGGATATTGCGCGGCGCTTCATCTATGTCGAGGCTTCGCGCGGCTGTCCGTTCAAATGCGAATTCTGCCTGTCCGCGCTCGACAGGACTGCGTGGCCGTTCGACGTGGAGCGTTTCCTCGGCGAACTGCAGGCGCTGTACGGCCGCGGGGCGCGGCATTTCCGTTTCGTCGACCGCACCTTCAACCTGAAAATTGGCGCAAGCCTGGCCATCCTCGAGTTCTTCCTGGCGCGATTGAGCGACGATCTGTTCGTGCATTTCGAACTGATCCCCGATCACTTGCCGGAGAAACTGAAAGCGGCGATCGCGCGGTTTCCTGCCGGCGTGCTGCATTTCGAAGTCGGCATCCAGACCTGGGACGCGGCGGTGCAGGCGCGCATTTCGCGCAGACAGGACAACGCGGCTGCCGAAGCCAACCTGCGCTGGCTGCGCGACGAGTCGCCGGCGCTGATCCATGTCGATCTGATCGCCGGACTGCCCGGGGAGGATCTGGCGACGTTCGGCCGCGGTTTCGACCGCCTGCAAGCGCTGCGCCCGCATGAAATCCAGGTCGGCATCCTGAAGCGGCTGCGCGGTGCGCCGATCGACCGCCATACCGCCGATCACGACATGCGCTACAGCCCCGATGCGCCGTATGTGGTGCTGGCCACCGGCTGCCTGAGCTTCAGCGACGTGCAACGCATCGTGCGTTTCGCGCGCTACTGGGATCTGGTCGGCAACTCCGGACGTTTTCACCGCACGCTGCCGCTGTTGCTGGCGGACAGTCCCTTTGCGCGTTTCCTGCAGTTTGCCGACTGGCTGTACGCACGCACTGCCAAGACCCATGAATTCGCGCTGGAGAAACTTTGCGGCCATTTGCATGATTTTCTGGTTGCCGCCGGTACCGATGCGGCAGCCGTGGCTGCCGCAGTGGCTGCCGATTACGAAGCGAGCGGTGCCAAGGGCCGTCTGCCGTTCATGACCAGCGGCACGCGGCCGGAGGCCAGGGCGGGTGCGCGCGGCAAGCTGCGCCAGGCGCGGCATGTGCATGCGTGAATGAATGAAAGGAGCAAGTCATGCGACGTTTTGATCCCCACGAACATGCGCGCAATGTGCTGGGCGAGAAACTGGCATCCTGCAGCGAGCGGCCGGTCACCGGATTTTTCCGCGACGGCTGCTGCAACACCAGTCCCGAGGATGTCGGCGTGCATACGGTGTGCGCGGTGATGACCGCTGAATTCCTCGAGTTCAGCAAGGCGCAGGGCAACGACCTGTCGACGCCGATGCCGCAGTTCGGTTTTCCCGGTTTGCAGCCGGGCGACCGCTGGTGCCTGTGCGCGCCGCGCTGGCGCGAGGCGCTCGATGCCGGCCGCGCACCGCAGGTGGTGCTCGCGGCGACGCATGAGGGGTCGCTGGAATTCGCCACGCTGGCTGACTTCAAAAAACACGCGATCGACCTTTCCTGAGGAGGAGCCACATGACCGACATCGACGGCAAAACCCTGGCACCGCTGCCCGCGGACGACCTGGTCACGCTGACGCACATCGTCTACGGGCTGCATGCGTTCAGCGCGCTGACCGGCTTGACCAGCGCGGCTTTCATCGTCACCGCGTTTCTGACCGGCTGGCCTTCGATTATTGCGGTGATCATCAATTACGTGAAGCGCGATGCCGTGCGCGGCACCTTTCTCGACAGCCATTTTTCCTGGCAGATCCGCACCTTCTGGTGGGCGCTGGGCTGGTTCGTCGTCGCCTGGCTGATGATCGTCACCGTGATCGGCGCGCTGCTCGGCGTGCCGCTGATGCTGCTGGTCGGGATCTGGGTGCTCTACCGCATCATCCGCGGCTGGGTTGCGCTGTCCGGCCGCAAGGCGATGCCGGTGCCCGACTGACCGTCGTGTCCATCCGTATCGACAAATGGCTGTGGGCCGCGCGGTTTTTCAAGACGCGCGCGGCCGCGCAGCAGGCGATCGAGGGCGGCAAGGTCAAACTGAACGGCGAGCGCGTCAGGCCGGCGAAGGAAGTGCGCATCGCGGATGAACTGACGATCCAACTCGGCGCTGCGGCGTGGATCATCCGCGTCGTGCAGCTGTCGGACCGGCGCGGCCCGGCGGCCGTCGCACGTATGCTATATACCGAAGACGAGGCCGCCCGGGCGCAGCGCGAGGAACAGGCCGCGCTGCGCAAATTTGCGGCCGATCCGGCACAGGGGCGGGCCGGGCGGCCGACCAAGCGCGAGCGGCGGCAGCTGGAACGCTGGCGCAGCGAGTGAACCGAATCAACTTCAACGGAGAGCGGGCATGGGCGAAAACGACAAGGCGAAGGAAATCGATCTGGAGCAAGCGGGTCTGCTGATCGATGCGCTGGAGCGCGACCTGGCCAAGGTGCGCGGCGGATCGCAGGACGTGCAGCGGCTGCGCGATGAGGTGGAAACCCTGCGCAACGTGCTGAATTCTCCCGTGCGCCGCGACAGCTGGGTCACCGACAGCCTGCATGCAATCCGCGTGCAGCTGGATGAAACGGTGGACGAAGCGGTCTATGAAGGCATGACCATCAGCCGCTACATCGCGGAAATCGGACGCATGCTGGGATTATAAAAATATCAATAAAAACAAATACTTATGACTTATCCCGTTGCGGGCCCGGGCGACGATCCTCGATGACGTAGTTTGCCATTTCATACACCCGCGACTGATCATCGGCAACATTCACGACGGCGCGGAAGCTGGTCTCCCAGCGCCGCGGGGTGACGGTGAATTTTGCATAACCGCGACGCGCGCCGTTGGCAAATTTCACATGCGGGTTTTTCGCAAGCAGCGCTTCGATGCGTGCGCGGGCCGGGCCCAGCGATGAAATCGACGTGGTGACGAATTCGCTGGCGACGACCGGCGAGCGTTCATCGTCGAAATCCGTTTTCAGGTTGCCCGCCATGGCGAAGTGCACGTCGCCGCCGAGCACCACCGGATTGCGGATTTTGCGCGCGGCGATGTATCGCAGGAGTTTTTCGCGCGCCGCCGGATAACCGTCCCAGCCGTCGGTGTAGACGACGCGTTCCTCGGCTATGCCGCGGTCGGCCTGTGCCATCAGGGTGGTCTGCGCGATCACGTTCCAGCGTGCCGGCGATTGCGCGAGTGCGTTTTCCAGCCATTGCTCCTGTGTTGCACCGAGCAGCGAACGCCCCGGCTGCGTGCGTTCCGGGCAATCGAGCACATTGACCTGGTTGCCGCCGGCCTTGCGGTTCTGGCGCGGACAGACGTGATAGTCGCGGTACTGGCGCATGTCGAGCAGCTGAATGCGTGCGATGTTGCCCATCGCATGGGTGCCGTAAATCTTCATGTCCGGACCGCCGGTCCAGGTGCCGGGCGGCAGCGGCATGTGTTCGTAATAGGCCTGGTAGGCCGCGGCGCGGCGTTGCAGGAACACGTCCACCGGATCCATGTCCTGCGAACGGTCTCCGGCGTAATCGTTGTCGACTTCGTGGTCATCCCAGGTCACCAGCCACGGGCAGGCCGCATGGGCCGCTTGCAGATGGGGGTCGAGCTTGTACTGCGCGTAGCGGTTGCGATAGTCGGCCAGCGTGTAGGGCTCGGTCGTGTGGTGCTCGCGCACCTTGTCGCGCCGACCCCACGAGCCTTCGTAGATATAGTCGCCGACATGCACCACGAAATCGAGTTCCTGCTGCGCCATGTCGCGGTAGGCCGCGTAGTGGCCATGCTCGTAGTGCTGGCAGGAGGCGATCGCAAACGCAATCCGGCCGCGCGCATCGTCGACCGCCGGCGCGGTCCGCGTGCGGCCCACGGCACTGACGGCATCGCCGGCCATGAAGCGGTACCAGTACCAATGCGCAGGCGCAAGCCCGCGGGCCTGCACATGCACTGCATGTGCAAACTGCGGCGTCGCGATGGCTTCGCCGCGATCGATGATCTTGCGGAAGCGCACATCGGCGGCGATCTCCCAGTGCACGGCGACCGGTGCCTCCGGCATGCCGCCGCCGTGCAACGGGTCGGGTGCCAGCCGCGTCCACAGCACGACGGCCTCGGGCTGCGGATAACCGGACGCGACGCCCAGCACAAACGGATTGCGGTCGAAGCGGGGCTGCGCCAGGACGCGGGAGACGGGCAAGGAGAGCGCGGCGGACAATGCTGCGCTGCGGAGCAGGAAATCGCGACGGGTGTTTTGCATGAAGGCGCTGACTATAACGCGCGACGATTACAGTGGGCCTACATTAACGCGTCGCTT
>RPOR01000024.1 GCA_003820645.1 Betaproteobacteria bacterium | reverse complement strand
GGTTGCGGCACTTCGCGGAACAGCCTTGATGACCACGGCATGTACTCGACGGTCAGGCCGTTGGGTATCGCGGAGACCAGATGCACATGGATTTCGGGTGCCAGATGGCTGACCACCGGCAGGTTGAATGCCTCGGCCATGCCGGCGATTTTCAGCCATTGCGTGATACCGCCGGCGCGCAGCACGTCGATCATCACGATATCGACCGCGCGCGCTTCGAGCAGCTGGCGGAATGGCGCAATGCCGTAGACGTATTCGCCTGCGGCGACCGGGGTGTCGAGCGCGTGGGCTACACGTGCCAGGCCGCCGTAATCGTCACAGGTGGTCACGTCTTCGAGCCAGAACAGCCGGTACGGATCGACCTGTTTGCCGATGGCGATCGCCTGGCGAACGTCCCAGCGCTGGTTGATGTCGCACATCAGGTCGGTTTCGTAGCCGATGGCTTCGCGGATCACGCGGATGCGCTCGACTTCCTTCACCGGATTGGTGTCGCCGGGGAGCGCCAACTGGGTTTTCATCTGCCGGAAGCCGCGGGATTTCAGCAATGCCGCAGCCTTCTCGCAGTGGGCCAGCGGGAAATGGCGCATCAGCGCGCCGCTGGCGTAGGTATCGATGCGGTTGCGGTGGCCGCCGATCAGGGAGGCCACGGGCAGGTTGCAGGCCTTGCCCTTGATGTCCCACAGCGCGATGTCGATGGCCGACAGGGCCAGCGTCAAAATGCCGCCGGGTCCGGAGGGCAGCGCGGCGGCACGGATTTTGGCGACGATGGCTTCGGTGTGCAGCGGATTTTCGCCGATGGTCAGCGCGGCGAGGGATTCGACGGCGCTCAACAACGCCTTGTCGAGCGCGCCGCCGAAAAAGGTGAAGCCGATGCCCTCGATGCCCTGGTCGGTGCCCAGCTGCAGTGCCACAAAGTTTTTCGAACCCGGCGTGGTCGGCCCGTCGGCGAGGGGTTCATCGTGGGGCAGAGCGACGAGGGTGGTGCGGGCGTGGGTGATTTTCATGTTTGTGCAGTGGTCAGAAGTTTGGGGAACCGCGACTATCGCACATCATCCGGCGCAGGTGTACTGTAAGCGGTAAACGGCGAGTGGTGAGTGGAGGGCAGGACGGGACGCAGGCGATCAGGGTTTGAGCGAATAGACTTCGTCGAAGCGGCGTTCCAGTACCGGGTGGGTGCCGCGCAGCCGGTCGACGACTTCGCGGGCCCAGTCGTAGTACTGGCGCTTGCGCTCCAGCGACCAGCCCTCGGGGGCGCGGGTGCCGAGGTCGCGCACGTTGCAGATCTTGTCGGCGAGCTTGACCAGCCGCGCGCGATGGCTGGAGTGCTTCGCCTTGGCCACCTGCAGCCGTTTGCGCACTTCCTTCTTGAGCCATTGCGTGTCGGTGACTTCGAGCACGATGTCGGCGATTTCCTCGCCGAATTCGCCGCGCAGTTCCTGCCACGAGGTCTCGGTGTCCTCCAGCGTGTCATGCAGCAGCGCCGCGGCGATCACCAGCGGGTCGCGCACCTCACCCTCGTCCCACAGCACGTGTGCGAGTTCGATCGGGTGGTTGATGTAGGGGGAGGATTCCTTGTCCTTGCGCCGCTGGTCGCGGTGCTTGTGCGCGGCGAAAGCCACGGCACGCAGGATCAGGTCCGTGGTGCCGGGTTCGGTGCGGGGCAGTTCGCGCAGGTCCATGTTCTTTATTGGAGTGGTGTCCGCTTCCGGTCGTTCAATTACGCGCTTCTCAATCTTAGCAGCCGGATCAGCCAGATGGCTGCAAACGGCAGGCCCACCGCGATGACCAGCTGCACGATCAGCAGTTCGCCGAGCTGGCTGTAATCGGCCGGGATCGTGACCGCGCCGGTCTTGTCCCTGACTTCGCGCGATACGGTGTAGAACTGGTTCAGGTACCTGGTGCCCAGCGACGAGGCCGACAGCGCCAGATTGGTGAACGAGGCCATCACCGCGAAATAGGTCGCTTTGAGGTGGGCGGGCGCGGAATTGGCGATCCAGGCGAGCATCGGGATCATCGCGATCTGGCCCAGCGGGGATTCGATCGCGGTGTTGACCAGCGCGATGAAGCGCGCGTCGACCACGCCGCCGGTGGCCGCGGCGGTCCACTGGTGCAGGCCGAAATACATGCCGACATAAGGCAGCGACAGCAGGCCGCCGGCCAGTGTCAGGAAGCCGACGACATAGGCGATCGAGTGGTCGGCCATGAAGCGGCGGAACAGGAACATGCCGGCCAGCGTCAGCACCGAGCCGATCAGCGACAGGATGGATATGAAATGCTGGTCGAATCCGAGTTCGTCGATGAACCACCAGGTGATGCCCTCGCCCGGGCCGGGAATGGCGCGGAACACGAAAATCACGATCACCGTGCCGAGCAGGGTGGCGCGCACGTCGGGTTCGAGTTCCCGGGTCAGGCGTACCAGCAGGAATCCGATGATGCCGAAGGAGCCGGCGAAAATGATTTCCTGGTTGAACGGGATATTGCCGAGACCCATGCCCAGAGTGAAAGCGACGAACGCGGCGCTGCCGCCGAGGATCCACCAGTTCGGGGCCGTGGTTTCGGTGCGGCCGCTGAGCAGGGCGTCGATTTCAGCGGCGTTGCGGCCCTGTGCCTGCAGCCGCCGCGCGGCGCGCTGCCGCATCGCCATCGCAATCAGCACGCCGGCCACCGAAATGGCGGGAATGCACAGCGCCATCAGGTAGATGCGCCGGTAGATCCCGACTTTCCCGGTTTCGGAGAGTTCCTGCACGCCGCTGAACATGTAGAGATTGATCACGGCCACCAGCACGCCGCCGCCGATGATGGCGACGCGGCCCAGCGTCTGCATGGTGGTGTTCATCAGCTTGCGCTGCGCCGGATCGATGGCGCGGCCCTGCGCATCGACCCGCGGCACCGCTTCCACGGTCATCGCGTCGGCGACCACGTCCTGCAATACGTAACCGATCACGCCGAGCAAAACGCTGGCGACATACCAACTGCCCGGCGGCAGCAGCGCGGCCATCGCCTCGCGGTCGGTGAGCAGGCCGATCATGATGGTCAGACTCGCGGCGATCATGCCGGCGCCGAGGAACACCAGCCCGCTTTTCCAACGCCAGATCAGGTCGACCAGATGGCCCAGGGGCATCTTCAGCGCCCACGGCACGCCGGCCCAGAAACCGAGCGCGGCGAGGAAGGCTGCCGACAGTCCGAGGTAATCCTTGACGAAGAATGTGCCGACGATGCCGGTCAGACCGGAGATCCCGGCAGCCATGTAGACCATCAGCGGCGGCAGGTATGACAGGCGCATCTCGCGCCCGAGTTCGAGGATGTTACGGTCGATCCACTGCCAGGCGTTTCTGTTTCTCATTATAGCATCATAACATATTGTTTTTATTGATTTTTAGCGCCTTGTCAGCGCCTGCCGCAGAGCCCGCTCGGCGCTACGGACGATGAATCGCGATGGGGATACGCCGCGGGCCGAATGCGCCCTTGAAGTTTTCGAAGCGGCCGGCCACCGGCGTACCGCAGTCCGGGCAGCAGCCATCGGGCCGCAGCCGGTAGTCGTCGATGCGATACCAGTCGCGCAGCACCAGCGGCGCCTTGCAGGACGGGCACCAGGTCGATCCGCCGCGCTCGTCGTGGACGTTGCCGGTATAGACGTAATGCAGTCCGGCATCGATGGCGATCTGCCGGGCCCGCGTCAGCGTAGCCGGCGGGGTCGCCGCGATGTCGACCATCTTGTGATCGGGGTGAAAGGCCGAAAAGTGCAGCGGGACGTCCGGTCCCAGTTCACGCGCGATCCAGCGCGTAGCGGCCTGCAGTTCCTGGTCCGAGTCGTTTTTCCCGGGGATCAGCAGCGTGGTAATTTCCAGCCAGACCTTCGTCTCGTGCTGCAGATAGACCAGCGTGTCGAGCACGGGCTGCAGGTGCGCACCGCAAAGCTTGAAGTAAAACTCGTCGGTGAATGCCTTGAGATCGACATTCGCCGCATCCATTTTGGCAAAGAATTCGCGGCGCGGCGCGTCGTGAATGTAGCCCGCGGTGACGGCGACGGTGTTGATGTCACGGGCGTGGCAGGCGTCGGCCACATCCATCGCATATTCGGCGAAAATCACCGGGTCGTTATAGGTGAACGCCACACTTTTGGCACCCGCTTGTGCGGCGGCCTCGGCAATTGCGGCCGGTGACGCTTCGTCCATCAGCCGGTCCATATTGCGTGATTTGCTGATGTCCCAGTTCTGGCAGAACTTGCAGGCAAGGTTGCAGCCGGCCGTGCCGAACGACAGGATGCTCGAACCCGGGTAGAAATGATTCAGCGGTTTTTTTTCGATCGGGTCGATGCAGAAGCCCGACGAGCGACCGTAGGTGGTCAGAACCATCGCGTCACCCGTGCGCTGGCGCACGAAGCAGGCGCCGCGCTGGCCTTCATGCAGCTTGCAGTCGCGCGGGCACAAGTCGCACTGGATGCGGCCATCGTCGAGCTTGTGCCACCACCGGGCAGGATCGCCGGCGGTGATGGGGGTGGCACGGGTCATTGTTGGTTCAGAGATCGGCTTCACGCCACTTGGACACCGTATAGCGCGAGAGTTTCACTTCGCTGCTCCAGAAGTCCGGCGGCAGGCCGGCCTTGTGCTTGAGGTGTGCCATGAATTCAACGCGATCCGGGAGCTGTTCCCAGACCTGCGGCAGGAAGGTGCTGCGGTGATGTCCATACTGGAAGACGACGCCGTCGCTGTTCGGTCGCAGTTTTGCCAGTGCACCGGCTTCATCCTCGAAGTGCAGAGGTTCCATCGGCGAGAGCAGCGATACCTCGACCTCGGTCACGGTGAATTCTTCACGGGCCAGCGGTTTGAAGCGCGGGTCGCGGAATGCCGCCGCCACGGCATTTGCAGTGAGATCGTCGGCCAGCGGGCGCCAAGCTTCGAGCGTGCCGATACAGCCGCGCAGTTGCGTGCCCTGGAGCAGCGTGATGAACGTCGCGCCAGGCTCGCGCAGCCAGGCGGCGTCGGCGCCGGTGAGCGGCAGATCGAGCCCGAACTCGCGGCCAATCGTCGCGCGCGCGAGCGGCACCAGGATGCGGCCGGGGTCAATGGTCATGGTGTGCCGGCTCATGGAAAGCGAACGAGGCATAACCGACGACGCGACGCTTGTCGCCGCTGGTATCCCCGGAATTGCAGAGATCGATCAGTTCGCTGCGCAGACCGCGTTCGCGGGCGAGCAGGGTCAGACCGCAGACCGGCGTGGCGCCGCAGGCCTGCTCGTGATCAAGATCCGTGCGCAGCTGCAATATGGCATCGGTCGTGGCACGATCCAGTGACTGCGCTTCGGCATAGCCGTGAAAGTGTGACAGATCGGAACTGATGACAATCAGCGTCTCGCGGCCGCCCCAGACGCAGCGCAACGCCGCTGCGACCTCTTCCGGGCTGGCGTCGCCCACGGCCAGCGGCACCAGCGCAAAGTCGCCGAGCACCGTCTGCAGGAAAGGCAGGTGCACTTCCAGTGAATGTTCGGCCGCGTGCGCCGCGTCGCTGACGACGATTTGCGGCAGTGCGCGTAGCGCCGTGATGGCCGGCTGGTCGAGGGGAATGTCGCCCAGCGGTGTGCGGAACGCGGCGACACCGGGAACCGCCAGGCCCCGCACTGCGACGCGGTGCGTCGGCCCCAGCAGCACTACGCGACGGATCTGCCCGCGCTGAGTTTGCAACAGGGCGTAAGCACGCGCGGCGGTGGCACCGGAATAGATATAACCCGCGTGCGGCGCGATGATTGCCTTCGGCGCTGCGGCAGCGGTGCGCACAGGTGCCGCGGCCAGCAGGGCCGCTACGGTGGCGGCAAGTTCGGTTGCGCCGGCCGGATAAAACAGTCCGGCCACGGCGGCGGGGCGGATGGCGAGTGTTTGCGTTTGCATATACGTAAATGCGGGTAGGGCAGCGCCCAATCAAGACATTGTTGAAAAATTTCTGCTGCACGCATTGCCGATACCGGGCGCTGCTACAATGCCAATAAAATCAGCAAATTACAAATTGTCGGAAAACCGCATCGACCGTGACTACCGCCAACCCGCGTTTTTTTGCCCTGATTCCCGCCGCCGGCAGCGGTACGCGCATGGGCGCCGATACGCCCAAGCAGTATGCGCTGCTGGCCGGCAAACCGATGCTGCAGCATGCGCTGCACACGCTGTGCACGCATCCGCGGATCGAGCAGGTGTTCGTGGTGCTGTCGCCGGATGATCGGCATTTCGGCGCCGGTGACTGGAGTGCCTGCGGCGACAAGCTCAGCGCCCTGTTCTGCGGCGGCGAGACGCGGGCGGCCAGCGTGTTCAACGGATTGCTGGCGGCAAATGATGCGATCGACGGCATCGACTGGGTGCTGGTGCACGATGCGGCGCGGCCCTGCCTGCGCGTGGCAGATATCGACCGCTTGATCGCGGAGGTCGGTGACAGCGAGGTCGGCGGACTGCTGGCGGTGCCGGTGGCTGACACGCTGAAACGCGCAAATGCGCAACGCGAAGCCGTGCAGACCGAAGCACGCGAGCACCTGTGGTGCGCGCAGACGCCGCAGATGTTCCGCTACCGGGTCCTGATCGAGGCGCTGCGCCGTGCAGACATCGCCGCAGTAACGGACGAGTCCAGCGCGGTCGAACAGACCGGGGCGAAGCCAAAACTGGTGCGGGGCAGCACGACCAACCTTAAAGTCACTTATCCCGAAGATCTGACGCTGGCGGAATTGATTTTGAAAAATTACGGATCCTGAACATGCGCATCGGACAGGGTTTTGACGTGCATGCGCTGGTGGTCGGGCGCAAGCTGATCATCGGCGGGGTGACCATTCCCTTTGATCGCGGGCTGGCCGGACATTCCGATGCCGACGTGTTGCTGCATGCACTGTGTGATGCGCTGATCGGTGCGGCAGGGCTGGGCGACATCGGCAGACATTTTCCCGACACGGATCCGCGCTACAAGGGCATCGACAGCCGCGAACTGCTGCGTGCGGTGGCACGGCTGCTCGACGAAAGCGGCCACGCCGTCGGCAATGTCGACGCCACGATCATTGCCCAGGCGCCGAAAATGGCGCCGCATATTCCGGCGATGCGCGCCAACATCGCTGCCGACCTTGGCGTGGCAGCGGATTGCATCAACATCAAGGCCAAGACCGCGGAGCAGCTGGGCCTGGTCGGGCGCGGCGAAGGCATCGTTGCCGAAGCCGTTGCGTTGCTCGTGCCGCGTCTTGCCGACAGCGGCGGATCCGACGACTGAGCGCGATTCCAAAAGCCGGCGTATTGCGCCTGTTTTTTGCGTTGTGGCCTGATCCGGTTACACGCGATTCGCTCGCTGTCACCGCCGACCGCTTGCGCAAGGTCTGCGGCGGCCGGTCGCCAGCGGCGGACAATCTGCACCTGACCCTGGCCTTCCTCGGTGATGTGCCGGCAATCCGATTGCCGGAACTCGAAAATCTTGCTGCTGCGCTCGTCCGGGAACCTTTCGTGCTGCATCTCGATCGCATTGGTTACTGGCGGCAGCAGCGCCTGGTCTGGGCGGGGTCACAGTCGTGTCCGCGTGAACTGGCGGTGCTGGTGGCGGCGCTGGCCGACGGTCTGCGCGCGCGCGGGTTCCGCACCGAACGGCGCAGCTTCAAGCCGCATGTCACGCTGCTGCGCGACGTGCGCACGGCTCCAGCGCAGGCGGCCTGCAAGCTGGCGGCATGGTGCCCGACACGGTTCGTGCTGGCTTGCACACAGGCGACGAATCATGGCGTCGAGTATCGGGTACTCGGGACCTGGCCGATAACAGGCATTGCTGCGGCATTATAATTGGCGGCCATGCATACTACTGTCAAAGGTTCACCATGAGCAGTGCCCAATGGGCTTCAATGTTCGCGCGGACGGAGCCTGACCGTGCAGCACCGGATGTGCTGGCGCTGCCGCACTGGAACGGGGAACATTGGCAGAAGCTGCTGCTGCACACCACGCCGCGCCCGTTCCGCGCGAGTGAATTCGTCATCCAGCGCGACGTCGCGGATCGCACGCTTTATCTGGTTGCGGCCGGAACGCTGGAGGTCGGGGTCACTCATGTCGACGGCGTCAGCATGACCTCGCTGGCGCGTATCAGCGCCGGCAGCGTCATCGGTGAGCAATCCTTTTTTGACGGTCAGCCGCGGTCGGCTAATGTCTGGGCCGTGGCCGACGGCACCCTGCTGCTGTTGCCGTTCGATGCGTTCTCGCGGTTTGGCGAGGCCGAGCCGGCATTGGCACGTGACTTCCTGTTTGCGATGGCGCGCGTGCTGTCGATTCGTCTGCGCAATACCTCGTTCAGATTACGCCGCTGACGGCAGTTCCACGCGCGCCCGGAGTCCACCGCCATCGCGCGGCAGCAGTTTGATGATGCCGCCGTGAAGCCGGGCGATGCGGTCGACGATGGCAAGTCCCAGGCCAGTGCCACTGGTCGAGCGCGCGCGATCCATGCGGGTAAACGGCTGCAGCATGCGCTCGGTATCCGCCGGCGGAATGCCGGGGCCCCGATCGAGGACTTCAATGTAAGTCGTTTGTCCATCGCATCCGGTGCGGACCTCGGCGCCGTCACGGCCGTGGCGCAGTGCGTTGTCGATCAGGTTGCCCAGCAGACGCTGCATGGCTTGCGGCCGCAGTGGACGCTGCGGCAGAGGGGCTGGCGTGAAGCGCACCGCATCGCGGTTGCGCACGTAGCGATCCACCACCGCCTGCACCAGCGCGTTCAGGTCGGTGTCGGCCGCCAGCGGTTCGGCATCGATCGGGCGTGCGAAATCAAGGAACTGGCCGATGGCACCGTCAATGTCTTCGATGTCCTGTGCGACGCCGGACTTGAGATCGGCTGCGCCATGGTCGTCGAGCATTTCCAGTGCCAGCCGGATGCGCGACAGCGGCGTGCGCAGGTCGTGCGACACGCCGGCGAGCAGCAGCGCGCGTTCCTCGTCCTGGCGCTGGATGTCCGCGGCCATCTGGTTGAAGGTGCGTGCCAGCGTGCGGATTTCCGTCGGGCCGGCTTCAGTGACATGCGGCGGCGGTGTCCCGCGTCCCAGATGTTCGGCGGCCCGTGTCAGTTCGCGCAGCGGACGGTTGATGCGGGCGACGACCAGAAACGCGCCGATTACGGCGAGCGCCAGCACCAGCGCGCCCCAGCCGATCCATCGCAAGGGTTCATTGCGCTCGATGCGCGAGCGCGGCAGCGACACCCAGTATTCGTCGGCATCGATGCGAAAACTGACCCACACGCCGCCGACGCCATTGCGTTCGAGAGCGAGGCGGGTTTGCGTACCCAGCTGCTCCCGCAGCTGCTTTTCCATGATGCGCAGGAACGGCCGGTCGGGCAGCGGCGGTACCGACTCTGCAGGATCGCCGGCATAGACCTGGATGTCCTCGCGCTGTGCCAGTTCGTCGAGCAGGGCAAAGCGGCGCCCGGCATCCGCAGTGACCAGCGCGGCGCGGGTGAGATTGACCACGCTGACGAGCTGCCGGGCGGCCTGCAGCGCTCGCGGCTCGATTTCGGAAGCGCGGAAGATCTGCAGCCAGGCGAGGTGGGCGACGACCAGCAGCGCGGCAATCAACAGCACGCTGCGCCACAACAGCGTACGCGGCCACAGCGTCATGATGGGTGAAAAAGGGCGGATGAAGATCGTGGCGCCCTGCGCAGGAACGCAGCCCTCATTGCCGGGAAACGGTGCATACCGCGCCCTTACTCGCTCTTGCCGTCCGGGATGAACACGTAGCCAAAGCCCCAGACGGTCTGGATAAAGGCCGGCTTTGCATGATCGGGTTCTATGATCTTGCGCAGGCGCGATATCTGCACGTCGATCGAGCGGTCGAATGCACCGAATTCGCGTCCGCGCGCCATTTCCATCAGCTTGTCGCGCGACATCGGCGTGCGCGGATGCTCGACCAGCACTTTGAGCAGCGCGAATTCGCCGGTGGTCAGCGCCACCTCGGCGCCGGCGCGGGTCAGGGTGCGGCTGCCGAGATTGAGGCGGAATTCGCCGAACTCGATGACCTGCGCCGCCCCGCCCGGTGCGCCGGGCGGGGCGGGCGGCTGCTGCCGGCGCAGCACGGCCTGGATGCGTGCCACCAGTTCGCGGGGGTTGAAGGGCTTGGGCATGTAGTCATCGGCGCCGATTTCGAGGCCGACGATACGGTCGACATCATCGCCCTTGGCGGTGAGCATGATGATCGGCATCATTTCGCCGCTGCCGCGCAGCCGCCGGCAGATTGACAAGCCATCCTCCCCCGGGAGCATCAGGTCGAGAATCATCAGCTCGTAACGCTCGCGGGCGAGCAGGCGGTTCATGTCGAGGCCATCGGCTACGACGCGCACGGCGTATCCCTGCTCGCTGAGGTAGCGGTTGAGCAGGTCGCGCAGCCGCGCGTCATCGTCGACCACCAGAATCCGGGTTTTCGGCTGTGTCATGGCGCCATCGTACCCAGTTCCGGCACCGCCAGCCATGGTTTTGAAACAATCTTTTACAAATCGCCGGACATACCGGCAGCGCAGGCCGCGTAGCATGCCGCTACGGGGTCGGCGGTCCCGTCGGGCCGCTCCCGCAACACCTCGTTACACAATCGGCATTGACTGAAACAGTCCGGTTACAGGCCGCGCTGATGATGGGCGCAACGCTCCTTCGGGCGTGGGCCGGGAAATCTTCCCGGCATTAATCAACGGTGTGGAGGTAATCATGAACAAGGCAGCTTTCAGCGCACTTGCAGTGATGATCGCGGCCGGACTTGCGGTGACGGTCGACGCGCAGGCGCGTGAGCGCAGCGTCAACGAGCGCCAGTCCAACCAGCGCGAGCGCGTTGTTGCCGGCGCCCGTTCGGGCGCCCTGACGCGTCCTGAAACACGCCAGCTCAACCGCGAAGCACGCGGCATCGAGCGCAAGGAACAGGTATTTCGTTCCGACGGGCAATTCTCGCGCGGCGAGCGCCGCGAGGTCCAGCGCGACCTCAATCGGCACAGCCGCAACATTCATCAGACCCGCACCGACCATGATCGCCGCGACTGGGGGCACAGCCGTGGCGTCGCGCAAAGTGCACGCGGATGGCACGGCGGTCGCGACTGGGGGCACGACCGCGGTTTTCAGCGGCACGGCGCGCGTTCGGGCAACATCGACCGGTTGCAGCAACGCCAGCAGGCCCAGATTCGCCTGGGCGTGCGCAACGGCAGCCTGACGCCGCCGGAGGCGCGTCGGCTTCGGGGCGAGCAGCGTGAAATTGCGGCATTGGAGCGTTCCTACCGGGCCGACGGCGTGTTGACCCGCAGCGAGCGTCGTGATCTGCGCGGCGAACTGCAGGATGCCAACCGGCACATATACAATCAGGCCCACGACGACGATCGGCGTTATGTGCGGTAAACAGCAGACGGAGCTCAAGGCATGAAATTCTGGCTGGCGATTCTTCTGGCGTGGGCCGCCCTGCAAACGGGGCCGGTGGTTGCTCGTCCGTGGCGTGAACTGCGCGCGGCACAGGAGCAGCCGGACCGGTACCAGCGCAGCCCGAATCGCCAGCGGGATGCCGGCCAGCCGGAACGTTATGAACGGCGGGAGCGCCCGCAGCGCCTTTCCGACGAAGAGCGCCGTGAACTGAACCGTGATCTGGACAAGGCGCGGCGGGAGATTTACAAACCCCGCCGCGACCGCTGATCCGGATTTTGAAAGGACTGGATCATGAATATCAGCAAGTTGCTATTGGTCTCCGGGGTGCTGGCACTACCGGCATATGCGGCCGGGGGCGTACCCGACTCATCGATGGCCAATGACGGCGTCAAGCCACCGTATGGCTACCATGCCGCCACGCGCGAGGCCTGCAAGGCCGATCCGGAAAAATGCCGCCCGGACCCTTTCGCACGGCGTGATAAGGCGTGCGCGCAGAATCCGGAGAAGTGCAAGGAAGTGAAGGCGCGGACGGAACAGCGTCGTGCCCAATGCCAGGCCGATCCGGCGAAGTGCCTGCAGGAACGCGCGTCCCTGGCCGACGAGCGTTTCCGGAAGAGCGATGCCGACGGCAACGGTACGCTGTCCCGCACCGAGGCCGAGAAGGGCATGCCACGGCTCGCCCGCCAATTTGATGTGGTCGATGTCAACAGGGACGGACAGTTGTCGCGCGAGGAGATGCGCGCGGCACGCAAGGCGCGCCACGGTGCGCGGGCGTCGCACAAGGCCTGATCCGTGCGGACGGGTGGGGGCGAACGGACTGGCAACGGGCTCCAACGCCTTTTTCGTGGGGGTGTTCTGATCCAAGTGCTTGGTGGCTGATTTCAGCCAGTCGGATACGTTCGCGCATAGCGGAACGCCACAGATCCTAGCAGTTGACGGGATCCCACCGATGTCTCATAACATATTGATTTTATTATAATATTCCTGTTTATTCGAGGAGGGGCAGTATCAAGTCTCGCTTTTCCCTGTAAGCGAACGCTAGAATGACAGCCGAAATTCAACCGGCGTCTCCGCAACCACCGGAATTTCCGCGGCCCGCCAAGGACTTACAAGAAGAGGGGATCAGGGATCATGCTGGCAACGCGCATAAGACAAAAAGATGGCGTGTTCTACTTTGCAAGTTATCCGGCGAAGGAGGTCCTGGAGCGGGTACGTTTCATCAGCCGCTTCTACGGGGAGGGTGAGCAGATCGCGCCGCAGAGTCTGCCGCAACATGACGAAATCGCCCAGTTCATCGCACGAATCGAGAGTACCGACGAGGCGTTCCAGCGCCAGATGTCGAAATCCAAGGTGCGCCAGTTGCGCAATTTCTATGAAATGGCGGTCAGCCAGCCGCCGATTCCCGGTACGGTGCTGTTGTTCACTTCCGATGAGTTGCGGTTCACGGCGCTGTCCGGACAGGAATCCATCGGACATTTGACGGAGCCCGCGTCAAAATACCTGATCATAGACGGGCAGCACCGCCTGGCCGCACTGAAATTCTATTTGCACGAACATCCGGCAGAAGCGGCCTCGATCAACGTGCCGTGCGTGATTTTCGACGGACGCAGCGAGGACTTTGCCGCGGAAATGTTCGTCATCATCAATTCCACGCCAACCCGCATCAACAAGAGCCACCTTGTTGATCTGTACGAGCGCGTGTCCTGGGCGGATCCCGACAAACGTTTTGCGGCGCGCCTGGTGGAGGATCTTTACACCGAGGGCGACAGCCCGCTGCGCTACCGCATCAACCGTCTCGGCGGACGCAGCCAGAAGGATAAATGGATACTGCAGGCCGAGCTGTTCAATGAACTGCACCGCTGGGTCAGCGCCGACTGGCGCAAAATCAGCCGCACCAGCAACCTCTACCGCGAAAGCGAGCATTTCTACGAGATCATCCGCGATTTCCTGAAGGCGGCACAGAAAGTCTGGGGTGATGCCTGGGGCCATGACAACTACCAGATCACCAAGCCGGTGGCGCTGAAAGCGATGATCCGTGTGTGCGCCGATCTCGCGCGCACCGATGCCGAGCCGGCACCGGGCAGGGTCAGGCGCTGGGAGGAACGGCTGGCGCCGTGGGCGGAGCAGCGTTCACAGTTCAAGGGCGACGGTTTTTACGAACGCTTCCCGGCCAAAGGGCAGACCGAGCGGGTCACCCGCATCCATCGCGATCTCGCGAAGTGGGCGGGTATCGAGATCAAGTCGAAAGCGCGCGCCAGGACCTGACCGCACTGCAACAGTCGGACGGACGCTATTTCGCGGCCTGCACCATGATTTCCACCAGCGTGTCGGGCGTGCCCAGCCGGGCTTCGACGCAGGCGCGCGCCGGCAGGTTCTGCGGATCGGCCCACGCCGCCCACGCCTCATCCATCTGCGGCTTCGCGCGCATGTCGCTGATCCAAATCACCACGGAGAGCAGGCGCGACTTGTCGGTGCCTGCGGTTTTCAGCATGGCGTCAATCTTGGCGAGAATCTCGGCGGTTTGCCCACGCATGTCTTTGCTGCGGTCATCGGCTGTGATCCCTGCCAGATAGGCCACGTTGCCGTGGGTGACGGCGCGGGACAGGCGCTTGTCGCTGTTGTATCGTTTGATTTCGTTCATTGTTCAAAGCTCCACAGATGGATCGTTAGGCAAAACGGGATTGTGCCGATGAGGTGGCGCCGGACGGCGGTTCGCGGCTCAGATGTGGCCGGTGGTCAGCAGGCGACCGAGGAAAAATATGCCGGTGGCGATGAAGGCAAACAGCACGAAATCCGGAACTTTGCTGTCGCGCTTGCCGCCGATTTCGGTCTTATAAAGTGCCCTGAACACGAAAAACGCGGCAACGATCAAGACCGTGGTGATGATGGGCGCTTCATATTGCGCCTCCCACAGCGCGCCCAGACCTCGCGAGAGCCAGCCCTGATCGCGAAACAGGTGGTAGGCGATGCCGCCGATGCCCAGCAGGATCAATGCACCGACGAGTAGCATGCCCAGCAGAGTCAGTATTTTTTTCATGGTCTGTTTTTCCGGAGGCTTATCATTCTTCGCGTAATTGCCGCAATGGCGCCAGTATAGCGCAGGCGATCGGGCACAGCAGCGCTGCGACCCGCCCATTCCGGGCTGCGAATCTTCGCGTCGTGTCGGCTACAATCCGCCAGTACAGCCGCAATCCACCCATGAACATTCTCGCCTTCGATACCTCTACCGAACATTGCAGTGCCGCGCTGTGGCGGGGCGGGTCCCTGTTCGAGCGCGCGGTCCACGCCGGGCAGGTGCATTCCGAAATCCTGATCGGCATGGTAGATGCCGTCCTGGCCGAAGGCGGCGTGCCGCTCGCCCGGCTCGACGGGATCGCGTACGGACAGGGTCCGGGCTCATTCACCGGGTTGCGCATTGCCTGTGCCGTGGCACAGGGGCTGGCGTTTCCGGCCGCGATTCCACTGGTGGGCATCGGTACCTTGCAGGCGATGGCGCTGTCCTGCGGTGCTGCGCGCGTGGTTTGTTGCCTGGACGCGCGCATGAAGGAAATCTATCACGCCGCCTACGTGCGGGAGGGGGATGCCTATGTCGAGATGTCCGCGCCACGGGTGTGTGCACCGGCGGACGCGCCGGTGTTGCCGGGGGAGGGTTGGACCGGATGTGGCAGCGGTTTTGCGGTGCACCGTGACGTGCTGCGACAGTGCTATGGGACATCGCTGACAGCGATCGCGGAAGGTGTTTATCCGCGGGCCCGCAATATCGTGCGGCTGGCGGTGCCGCTGTTTGCCGCCGGCCAGGGCGTCAGCGCGGAGGATGCCGTACCACTGTATATCCGCGACAAGGTTGCGCTGAAAACGGCCGAGCGATGAGCGCGCAACTCGATACGCTGCCGCATTTCCGGCGCATGACGGCGGCCGATCTGGACGCCGTCGACGCGATCGAGCGGTCCGTCTATACGCACCCGTGGACGCGGGGCAATTTCGCCGATGCACTCGAGGCGGGGTATCACTGCTGGATCATCGATTGCGGCAGCGGCGTCGCCGGTTACGGCGTGGTGATGATCGCCGCAGGTGAAGCGCACCTGCTGAACCTGAGCATCGCCGCGTCGCTGCAGCGGCGGGGACTGGGCAGCGAATTGCTGCGCTTCGTCATCAAGCTGGCGCGGGAGCATGACGCGCAGACGGTATATTTGGAAGTACGGGCCTCGAACATCGCCGGTCGCGCACTGTACGCGCGCCATGGTTTTGCCGAAATCGGCGTGCGCCGGGGCTATTATCCGGCAGAGGCATTGCGCGAAGATGCGGTAACCATGGAAAAGAGGATTTGAGCATGGACGGTGGAATGGCGATGCGCGAGCGGCGTGGTTAACGCAGCGGACAGACGGTCGGAAACCATATGAGCAACGCTGCAGACTCCCGGCGCGACGAGCTGTTGCGGGAAATCGGCATCACTCCGCGGTGGCGGTTGCGTACCGCACCGCAGCCGGCGGCACAGGCGGCCGCCTTGGCCACCGCGGGACATGTGGCGCGCGAGTCCGATGCACCGGTGATGCCGTCGTTGCCGGCCGGTGCCGCCGAGGGTACCGGCCCGGTGTCGCAGATGGACTGGCCGGCGCTGAAGGCCTGTGTCGCTGCCTGCACGGCCTGTGCGCTGCATCAGAAGCGCAACAAGACCGTGTTCGGCGTCGGCGACGAACGGGCGGACTGGCTGTTCGTCGGCGAAGGGCCGGGCGCGGACGAGGACGCTGAGGGCGAGCCGTTTGTCGGGCAGGCGGGCAGACTGCTCGACAACATGCTTGCGGCAATTGCACTGAAACGCGGTGCGAATGTGTATATCGCCAACATCGTCAAGTGCCGTCCGCCCGGCAACCGCAATCCGCAGGCCGAAGAAGTGCAGGCATGCTTGCCGTATCTGCGGCGGCAGATCGAGCTGCTGCAGCCGAAGCTGATCATCGCTTTGGGCAAGGTCGCCGCGGTAAGCCTGCTGGGCCGCGATGCGAGCATCGCCAGCCTGCGCGGGCAGGTGCATGAGCACCGCGGCATACCGCTTATCGTTACTTATCATCCGGCTTATCTGCTCCGCACGCTGCCGGACAAGGCAAAGGCGTGGGAAGATCTGTGTTTTGCGGTGAAGACAATGGCGGACTTGCAGGCGGCGCATGCCGCCGCAACATGATGCGGATAGTTGATGACATGAGGTGAAAAGATGAAAAGGATATTTGAGCTGTTGATTGCTTTTGGTCTGGTCGCCCTGCTCGGCGGTTGCGGCTACAACACGCTGCAGACCACGGACGAACAGATCAAGGCAAGCTGGGCGGAAGTAGTCAATCAGTATCAGCGCCGTGCCGACCTGATTCCGAACCTTGTCGAGACGGTCAAGGCATTTGCCGGGCAGGAGCGCGACGTGCTGCTTGGCGTTACCAACGCCCGCGCCAAGGTGGGGTCCATCCAGGCGACGCCGGAACTTGTCAATGATCCGCAGGCCTTTGCGCGATTTGCACAGGCACAGGGCGAGCTGTCGTCGGCGCTGTCGCGGTTGCTGGTCGTTGCCGAGAATTATCCGCAACTGAAATCCGATGCCAACTTCCGCGACCTGCAGGCCCAGCTGGAGGGCACCGAGAACCGCATCACCGTTGCGCGCAACCGTTACATCCAGGCGGTGCGCGAGTACAACGTCGTCGTGCGTTCTTTCCCGAGCAACCTGACGGCGATGGTATTCGGCTACAAGGAAAAGCCGCAGTTTACCGTCGAGAATGAGAAGGAAATCAGCAAGGCGCCGAAAGTGGATTTCGGCAAGCCCGCTGTGGCGCCGGCGCCCGCGGCACCGAACGAATACACGGTGCCGGCCGCCAAGTAAGCCATGCGCCTGATCGCGTTGCCGCGCGCGCTGGTCGCGGCTGCGTTGCTGTGCTCGCTGGCAGCCGGAGCGTCCGCGGACGTCGCAGTGCCGCCGCTGACGTCGCGCGTTACCGATCTCACGCGCACGCTGTCTGCGGACAGCATTGCCAGAATCGAGCAGCAGCTCGCCGCATTCGAGGCGAAAAAGGGTCCCCAGATCGCGGTATTGATGGTGCCGACGGTGCAGCCCGAAACCATCGAGCAGTACGCCGTGCGCGCCTTTGAGCAGTGGCAGCTGGGGCGCAAGGGCATTGACGATGGCGTACTGCTGGTCATAGCGAAGGACGATCGCAAGCTGCGCATCGAGGTCGGTTACGGTCTGGAAGGCGTGCTGAGTGACGCCATGTCGAAGCGCATCGTCAGCGACGACATCGTGCCGCACCTGAAGCGGGGTGATTTCGACGCCGGTGTCAGCGCCGGTGTCTCGCGGATCCTGGCCGTGGTCAGCGGTGAAGCGTTGCCGCCGCCGGCCGCAGCACAACGCCGCCCGGCGAATCTGCCGTTCAATCCGGAATGGCTGATTGCCGGTTTTGTGCTGCTCAGCGCCATCAACCACGGCCTGCGCGCGGTACTGGGCCGGCTGGCGGCCGCTGGCGTGATCGGCTCGCTATTCGGTTTCATCATCTGGCTGGTGTTCAGCAGCGTGATTGCGGCATCAATTGCCGGCGTGATGGCCTTTGTCTTCAGTCTGGGAGCCGGCGCGCGCGGCACCTTTGGCGGCGGCTATGGCGGTTCGAGAGGCGGCGGGTCGTGGTCCTCGGGTGGTGGCGGCTTCAGTGGCGGCGGCGGGCGCTCGGGCGGCGGCGGCGCATCGGGGAGCTGGTGAGATGAACATCAAACGGCTGTTCCGGCATCTGCTGCTTCCGCCGTGGCTGATGCGCCGCGCGTTCTCGGCGGCGGTCATGCAGCGCATCGAGGACGCGGTGCAGCAGAGCGAACGCATGCATCGCGGCGAACTGCGGGTCGCGGTCGAGGCCGGTCTCGACCTGGGGCCGCTGCTGAGGGACCAGAGTCCGCGCGCGCGCGCGCAGGAGGTTTTTGCGCAACTGGGTGTGTGGGATACCGCGGAGAACAGCGGCGTGCTGTTGTACGTCAACTGGGCCGATCGCGACATCGAGATCGTTGCCGACCGCGGCCTGGCTGCGCGGGTGTCACAGGAGCAGTGGGACGCCATTTGCCGGGTCATGGAACAGGCGTTTCATGCCGACCGTTTCGAGGATGGCGTGCTCGAGGGCATCCGGCAGATCACGGTGCTGCTGAGCCGGCATTTTCCGGCCGCCGGCGGCACGCCGGACGAACTCGGCAATCGCCCGGTATTGTTGTAGACGGACATCAGCGCACGGGGCGGGAACTGTGCGTTCCCGCCCGGCGCCGGCATGCGGCAGATCAGCGCTGACTCAGTCTGGGACAGCACTGCATTTTTTGGCCGCACGCAGATCATGAAGCTGCTCGATGCGCTGGGTAGCACTTTCCAGCGCAGCGCTTTTAGAAAAACGACGCGACATCGGCATCGCTTTCGTCCAGTTGGTACCAAGCACGGCAGTTTGGCATGTTCCGGATAACTCACGGCCGCGGTGGTCTTGCCGCACCCGGGCGGGCCGGTGACCCAGATTATGGATCCGCCACGTGCCTTGTCGAGCAGGCGGAACAGGCGATCACGGGGAATGATCCCGGCGAGGCTGGGCCGCGTGGTCTTCGCAAGCGATACGGAGTGCGTGGCCATGCGCAGGACTGCACCTGTAGCATCAGTTGGAGAAATTCTATCTCACTTTGTGAACGCCGTTATTTTCGCTGCAGTGGTTGAACGGGCACGTCTTGTTGTAAAGTCGCGCCACTGTTGCCGCAAACCTGCAGTACACATGCATGGTGGCATTGCAGATATCGGGAGGAGACAGCGTGTTGATTCGTTTGCGCCGGTTGTGCCCGCCGTCGAGGCGTGCAGAAGGATCAAGGCATGATTGAAGCCATCGTTGCCGGCCTTGCGGCGCTGCTGACGCCGCAAGCCCTGCTGTTCATGCTGATCGGCGTAGTCTATGGCCTGGTCATTGGCATCCTGCCCGGCCTCGGCGGCGTGGTGGCCATGGCACTGCTGCTGCCGTTCACCTATGGTTTCGAAACGGCGGCGACGCTGGCGCTGCTGCTGGGCGCACATATTGCAACCATCTGGGGTGATTCGGTCACCAGCATCCTGTTCAGCGTGCCCGGATCAGCGAAGGGACTTGCGCTGTGTTTCGATGGCTACCCGATGACCAAGCAGGGACAGGCAAAGCGCGCGCTGGCCGCTTCAGCCACCGGTGCGCTGCTCGGTGGCGTCATTGGCGCGATTTTTCTCGCGCTGTGCATTCCGCTGATCCGGCCGGTCATTCTTGCGCTGGGGCCCAGCGAATACCTGATGATGGCGCTGTGGGGCCTGACGGTGATCGCAACCTTCAGTGAGGGCTCGTTGATGAAGGGGCTGACCGCCAGCGTGCTCGGCGTGCTGGTCGCCTTCGTCGGCATGGATGTGGTGACGGCGACGCCGCGCTTTACCTTTGGCACCGAGTTCCTGATGGAAGGCATCTCGTTTCCGGTGGCGATGATCGGTCTGTTTGCGGTCTCGGAGATGATGAAGCTCGCGATCAAGGGTACGCCCATCGTCGACCGCTCCCTCGTCAGGGAAGAAAGCACCGTGTGGCAGGGCGTGCGGGACGGTTTCAGCCACTGGTGGCTGGTGGTGCGCTCCAGCCTGCTCGGGTTGTGGATCGGCGTACTGCCCGGGGTTGGCGCGAGTGTCGCCGGCCTCGCTGCCTATGCGCAGGCAGTGCAGACCTCGAAGACGCCGGAGCGCTTCGGCAAGGGCGCAGTGGAGGGTGTCATCGCGCCGGACGCCACCATGGGCGCCAATGAAGGCGGCGGGCTGATGCCGACGCTGGCCTTCGGCATCCCGGGCGGCGAGAGCATGGCGATCCTGCTGGTGGCTTTCATCGGGCTGGGCGTGGTGCCGGGGCCGGACATGCTGACCAAGAACCTTGATCTGGTATTCAGCATGGTATGGATCATCGTCATCGGCAATATCATGGTCACGCTCATCGGCCTGGGTATTACGCCGTGGCTGGCGCGGCTGCCTTCGCTGCAGGCGAATCTGATGGTGCCCATCGTGCTGGCCGTGTGTTTTGTCGGCGCCTATGCCACGCGCGGGCACATCGAAGACGTGCTGGTCGCCGCGGTGTTCGGCGTGGTCGGTTACCTGATGGACAAATATCGCTACTCGCGTGCGAATTTTGTCATCGGCATGGTGCTGGCGGTGATGATCGAGCGCAATCTGCATATTTCGCTGACACTGTACGGCAACGATTTCCTGCTCGAGCGACCGATTGCGCTGGCGATGCTGGCGTTTGTCGTGGTGACGGCTGCGCTGCCCTTCGTGCGCAACTGGCGGCGCAAGAAGCGGGCGCTGGCTGCCGGAGCGGCTTCATCATGAGCCGTCATGCCCAGGAGAACCTGGCCTCCATCCTGTTGCTGGCGGTATTTGCCGGCGTGATCGTGCTTTGCCAGGATTTCGGGGCCCGGGCGCGGATGATTCCGTTGCCGCTGGCGATTTTCGGCATCGTGCTGACGCTGATTCAGCTGGTCTGGCATAACTTCGGATCGACCGAGGAACTCCAGATGGACATGATCTCGGTGCACGTGCCGGACGTTGCTGCCGGTGAAGCGCCGGTGGCGCCCATCGAAAAAGCGCCCTGGTGGCGGGAGTTCGTCGCCTACGGCATGATCGGCATCCTGCTGGCACTGATTTTCGTCACGGGGGTAATCCCGGCGGCATTCCTGTTCACCGCCGGTTATTTTCTGGTGACGCGTTATTGTTCATGGTGGCGCAGCCTGCTGTACGCTGCGATGCTGACTGCCTCGCTGTACCTGTTGTTCGTGGTGGCGCTGCAAATGCAACCGTATCATGGTCTGCTGGCGCCGTTGTTCCCATAAAAGTTGATTCCGGAGGAGACCGTAATGAAAGAGACGCGCAGGAAATTGATGTTGGCTGGCGCCATGGCGCCGGTGGTAATGAGCATGCCGGGCCGTGCGCTGGCACAGGCCGGAGACTATTACAAGGACAAGATCATCATTATCAACGTCGCCGGCGGTGCCTCCGGCGGGCATACGCGATATGCCCGCCTGCTGCAGCCGTACCTGCAGAAACACACTGGTGCGCGCGAAGTACGCATTGTCAACATGCCGGGCGGCGGTGGTTTGAAGGCGGCCAACCATATCTGGCGGGCAAAGCCCAACGGCATGGAGATTTTCTTCGGCAACGCATCGACGCTGATACTGGCTTCGCTTGCCGGCAGCCCCGGCGCGACTTTTGATCCGACCAAGTTTACCTTTCTCGGGCGGGCGACCAGCGAGCCGCGGGTACTCGCCGTGGGCGGCAAATCGGCCATCAAGTCCATCCAGGACGTGCAGAAGCTGAAACGGCCATTCGTCTATCCCTCCCAGGGCACCGACGAGGATTTTTATACGATGGCGGTACTCAGCGACGCGCTGGGCTTCAAGGTCAAGGCAGTGACTGGCTACGAAGGCAATGCCGACACCGCTTTGGCGGTCATCAAGGGCGACGGCGACGGCCACATCACCGGCTGGAGCGAATCGCGGGGTCCGATTCTGGCCGGAGACAAGCACCCGGTGCTGATGGTGACTTCGGCGCCTTCCCCGGATTACCCGAACATACCCATCGTTACCGAGTTTGCGCCGCAGGCAAAGCGGGAGATGGTGCGCGCGATGGCGACTGTGCTCGAGACGCATCGCAGCTACATCGGGCCGCCCGGCATGGATGCGCAGGCTGTCGCGGCGTTCCGCGCAGCACTAAACGCGGCGATGAAGGACCCCGGCCTGCTCGAGGAATCGAAGAAGGGCAACCGGCCGGTTGCGCCGCTGGACGGTGCGTTGCAGCAGAAGCAGATCGCCGAACTGACCAAGGCCAGTGCCAGTCTGTCACCGGTCCTGAAAGCGGCGGTCAAGGCGATCCAATAGCGGTTGCGGGGGCCGGCCGCAGCGATGACGCGCGCGATCCGCACCTACACGCTGGCGGATCGCGCAGCCGGTCCCGATTTCGGAATCCGCGATGAAAACAGCGTCACGCGGATTGCCGAGGCGCACCGCCACGAGTATTTCCAGGTGCAGCTGAATCTGGCCGGGCGGACCGAGCAGTACATTGCCGCGACGGTGCGGCCGTTGGGTCCCGGTGGCCTCAGCTTCGTGCTGCCCTACCGGGTGCATCGCGTGCCGCATCCGCCGCGGTCGAAATTCTATGTGCTGAGTTTCAATCTCAAATTTCTGCGCCCCGAACTCGACGTGGATCCGCTGGACCTTGAGGAGGTGCCGCTGGCACAGGCACCCGAACTGGCGCCGTTCCTGTTTCAGGAATACCTGGATTTCCGGCTCGCCGGCACCGACCTCGCGCTGGCGCGTGACGCCTGCCGGCGGATGGCCGAGGAAAATGCGCGGCGTCGCTACGGTTCCGCCGAGCTGGTCCGCGGCTACCTGCTGCTGCTGCTCGGCACCGTATGTCGCCGCCATGAACGCGGGATCGCACGGCTTGCCGCAGGGCAGGCGCAGCGCACCAGCCGGCGAGACGCGCTGGCGCGGGTGATGCGCCATGTGCGTGAACACCTCGGCCGGCGGCTGCAACTGGCTGATGCCGCTGCCGCAGCGGACCTGTCACCGAACTATCTGGCGCACCTGATCAAGAAGGAAACCGGCAAGACCTTTGTTGATCTGGTGACCGAGCGGCGCATGGCAAAGGCGCGGGAGCTGCTCGCGCACACCACGCGGCGTATCGGCGAAATCGCCGCGACTGTGGGGTTCGAGGACGAGGCTTATTTTGCGCGCCGTTTTCGCCAGTGTTACGGCGTCGCACCGCGCCAGTTCCGTGCCCAGGCTGTGGCCCGGTAGCCGACAGCAGGATAGTCCTGAAAAAACACCATCGCGTCACTGGTTTTGCCGGGATTGCACCCGTACCATGCGCAGGTAGGTTGAAAAATGCGGCGCGACGTCGCGCAAAGGGACTGCAATGAACAATGAATTTGTGCGCCTCGATACCGATGTGCTGGTCGTTGGCGGCGGCGTCGCGGGCAGCATGGCGGCGATTCCTGCGCTGGAAGCCGGCCTCAAGGTCGTGATCTGCGAAAAAGGCAAAGTGCTGGATCACTGCGGCAGCATTGGTTGCGGCGTTGACCACTATCTGACGATCATGGACTCCGGGCCGGAGTGGGATACTCCGGAGTTTCTGCTGAAGCATGTGCCCGAACTGACCGACGGCATTGTCGACATGGCAGTGGCGGGACGGGTGATCCACGAGATGCCGCGCATATTCCGCAAGATCGAGTCGCTGGGGGTCGATTTCAAGGATCGCCAGACGGGCGATTATTATCGGCTGCGCTCGTTCGGCCTGCCCGGCACCTACCATATCAATTTCGACGGCACTGATTTCAAGAAACACCTGGGCGAGCGGGTGCGCAAGGGCAAGGCCACGGTGCTGATGCGCACCATGGTCGTGCAGTTGCTGGTCAAGGACAACCGCGCCTACGGGGCGATTGCCTTCAATTTTCGCACCGGCGAATGGACGGTGATCCGTGCGAAAGCGGTGGTGCTGGCCGCGGGCGATGTCAACCGTATCTCGAAAAATGCCTCCGGCCTCGCCTTCGATTCCTGGCACATTCCGTACAACACCGGCGATGCGCAGGCGATGGGATACCGCGCCGGCGCCGCGCTGGCCAACATGGAGTCGGTCGAGGCGACGCTGACGCCCAAGGGTTTCTCCTGCCAGGGCCTGAACGCGCTGGTGAGCCTCGGCGCCTATTTCGTCAACAAGGCCGGCGAGCGGTTCATGTTCAAGTACGACAAGAAGGGCGAGAATGCCCGTCGTGCAGTGATCGCCGACGCGGTCATCAACGAATACCTGCTGGGGAACGGTCCGATCTATCTCGATTGCCGTCATCTGTCGCAGGACATGCTCGACCGCATGGAACACACGCTGCAGGTCGACCGTTATACGTTGCCGGCCTATTACCAGCAGAAGGGCGTCAATTTCCGCGAGGAACTGGTCGAGGTCTCCGTATCCGAACTGAGCATCCGGCGCAGCGGGGTGTATTTCCGCGGCAGCGGTTTGGCTGTTGACACCAACGGCGAGACCGCGGTCGAAGGGCTGTTTGCCGCCGGCGACTGCGCGACGGTCAGCGGCGGGATCTCGGGCGCCGCGGTGCTCGGGCATATTGCCGGGGAAGGTGTCGTGCAGCGCATCCGCGCCACGACCGGCGCGCTGCCCGAGATCGATCGCCGGGAACTGGAAGCCGTGCGGGCGCAGTCCGGCGCCCATTTGCGGCAGCCCGCAGGCCTGCCGTGGCAGCAGTTCGAGGATGCCACCCGGCAGACGGTCAGCGACTACGTCGGCGTGCGCCGCAACGAGCGCGGACTCAAGCTCGCGCTGGAGACGCTGTGCGCGCTGGCACAGCGCGAGCCCACGCTGAAGGCCGACGACCTGCATGGGCTGATGCGCGTGCACGAAGCCAAGAATATCCGGATGAATGCCGAAATGATGGCGACCGCATCGCTGGCACGGCAGGAAACCCGCACCGGCTCGGCGCACTGGCGGCTGGATTTCCCCAAGACCGACGATGTGAACTGGCGCAAGTTCGTGATCGTCGAGCGCGGCAAGAACGGTCCGGTAACCCGTACGCTGCCCACCGACCAGCCGCTGTCCGCTGCATTCAGCCGCTGCCATGCTGCGGCGACGGTTTGAGGGGATTGGCGATGACGACACCGCGAAAAGACGTTTTCAACCCGATCCGCATCAATGCCGAGACCTGCGTCAAGTGCAACCTCTGCGACTGGATCTGCCCCGGCGACCTGATCTACAAGGAGGAAGACAACCGCGAGACGCTGCCGGTGATCAAGTATCCCGATGAGTGCTGGTATTGCGGCCTGTGCCAGTCGATCTGCCCGACCAATGCCATTACAGTGGTGTTTCCGGAGCAGATGATCCACAACCGCACCGACGTGGCGTCGCTGCTCGGCAAGGTGATCGAGTAGCGCGATGGCGGCTCACGGCGGCAGCTCTGGCGAACGCACGCTGGAGCAGGTCCGGGCCGAGATTCTGCGGCGCGCCGGCCGCAACAGTCCCCTTGAACACATCACAGCGGAAGATGCGCAGGCCGCGGTCTCGGCGCTGACCAGCCTCGACCGGGATCAGTGGGCGGCCGTCTGGTGCGCGATCGGTCTGCGCCACGAAGCGCAAGGCGACGCATTGCTGCAGCAGGGCGCAGACGGCAAGGCCGTCGGTGATGCCTGGTTCCGCGCCTATGCCAATTGCCGCACCGGACGTTATCCGGTGGCGAGCACGCCGGGCAAGGTGACGGCGTACCGGCATTCGCTGCGTTGTTT
Source organism: Betaproteobacteria bacterium (assembly GCA_003820645.1). GTDB lineage: Bacteria > Pseudomonadota > Gammaproteobacteria > Burkholderiales > SG8-41. The sequence goes on along the minus strand of RPOR01000024.1, from coordinate 1,786 downwards.
CCGCAAGGCTGCCCGCTATTTCGATCCGCCGCTGCAGATCGTCGACATGCCGTTCGAGGGCAGGACGCTGACCGGATACCTGCAGGTGCCGCCAGGCCGCACCAGGCCGCCGGTCGTCATCCACTGGGGCGGCGTCGACGGCTGGAAAGAGGATCGCCAGCGCAACAGCGGCCTGCTGCAGCGGGAGGGCCTCGCGACGTTCACGATGGACATGCCGGGCACCGGTGAAAACCCCGTCGGCTACATGGAACCGGATGCCGAGCGTACGTTTGCGGCCGCGATCGACCATCTGGCGGCGCGTGATGATGTCGACGGCAGTCGCATTGGTGTCTGGGGCGGCAGCTTCGGCGGTTACTGGGCGACGAAGCTTGCCCATATCGAATCGCGACGGATCAGGGCGGCAGTCACGCAGGGCGGCAATGTGCACTATGGTTTTCAGCGTGACTGGCTGGAACCGGCGCTGACGCGGACGGCGGCCACCTATCTGCTGGGGCCCGCCAGCCTGCTGGACGCGCGGAGCTGGGTGTTGGGCGCCGGCACGCTCGCAGCAGTACTGGATATGGCGCCCCGGTTGTCACTGAAGGATCAGGGGCTGCTGGACGGCCCCTGTGCACCGTTGCTCGCGGTCAACGGCAAACGCGACGATCAGGCGCCGATCGATGATGTCTACCTGCTGCTGGAGCATGGTGTACCGAAATCGGCACGGGTCTACCCGGAGGGCGGACACATGGGACGCACACCGGGCATGAAGGAGAGTGCCATTGCCGTGATGATCGCGCAGTGGCTCGGTCAGCAGTTGGCGGTGGAATCCGGCGTATCCTGACGCTGGGCAAAATCCACAAATGAAAACAGATAGTTAGTCGCGACCGGCGGTTGCCCGTGGCGAGGGCCCCGTGTATGCTGATTCGCATGCCGTAATGTCCGTTGCAATTCCATCAGTTGCGACATTGGCGCCCGCTCCCGCCACGCCGTGTCGCGCGGAGGTGTCCCGGTGGTCATTCTGTTCACGCTGCTCGCCGCGTTCGCGTTAGCCTGGCTGCTGGCCTATCACCGGCTGCCGGCGCTGGTGTGGACGCTCGTGTTCGCCGGCATGCTGGCCGTGTTCGGCCATTACGGCTGGTGGCCGCGCCCGCTGCTCATTGTTGCCTGGACGCTGCTGATTGCCGGTGCGGTGGTCACGATTCCGTCGCCGCTGCGCCGCGCGCTGATCGGCGCGCCGCTGCTGAAGGTATTCCGCCGCATCCTGCCGCCGGTGTCGCAAACCGAGCGGGAAGCGCTCGAAGCCGGCACCGTGTGGTGGGATGGTGAACTCTTCAGCGGCAGGCCCGACTGGAAAAAGCTGCTGGCCTATCCCAAGCCGCGGCTCACGGCCGAGGAACAGGCGTTCATCGCCGGGCCGTTGCGCGAGCTGTGCGAGATGCTCAGCGACTGGGAGATCACCCATGAAATGACCGACATGCCGCCGCAGGTATGGCAGTTCATCAAGGATCACGGTTTCCTCGGCATGATCATTCCGAAGGCATACGGCGGCAAGGGATTTTCCGCGCTGGCGCATTCGCAGGTGGTGATGCAACTGACGACGCGCAGCGGCACCGCGGCGGTATCGGTGATGGTGCCCAACTCGCTGGGCCCGGCTGAATTGCTGCTGCATTACGGCACCGCAGAACAAAAGGACTACTACCTGCCGCGGCTGGCGCAGGGCATCGAGATTCCGTGCTTTGCGCTGACCAGTCCGGAGGCTGGATCCGACGCCGCCGGGATTCCGGATTTCGGCATCGTGTGCAAG
>RPOR01000023.1 GCA_003820645.1 Betaproteobacteria bacterium | reverse complement strand
GAAACCGCGGGTTGTCGACGGCGGACTCACCGCATCGGGAAAGATCATTCAAGACGCCTGGAATGCCGCGGCGCTCGACATGGCCGCCAGTCAGTCGGCGTTCCGCCAGAGCGTGCTCGATACCGCACCGCCGGCGCTGCTGATGAACTGAACGGCAGCAAATCAGGACTTGCTGCGGGTCGCGTGCCAGCGCACGATCTTGCCGCCGCCGAAATCCGCCGTGCCTTCGATGCGGTCGCCGGAGACACGACCGGTGAACCGCCTTTGATGTACTCCCAGCGGCAGCAGAAAACTCACTTCGGCGCCGCTGAGTTTCGGCTCGAGCAGGCTGACCTTGCCGCCCCTGCCCTCCGCAGAACCCATCAGTCGCTGATAGCGCTGCTGCAGTGCCAGGTCATACTCGCCGTTGCCGTCGACCTGCAGACGCCAGGCACCGCCGATCTTGGCCGGCACGATCCACAGGTACAGCGTTGCGCTCGGCACGCCGGAGATGAACTCCTTCTCCGGCACGTCAAATGTAACTTCGTCATCGTGCATCCATTCCTCGAAATGATAGTCGTGGGACACGATGCGCGTGCCGGGCTTCAGTTCGGCATACAGCTTGCTGCGCAGCCGCTGCATGAACTCCGGCAGCAGGTACAACGTAACCACCGTCGCCTTGCTGACGTCCGCCTTGAAAATGTCCTTGGCCTCGAAAAGCACGCGCTCGTTGATACCCAGGCTCTTCGCGCGCTGGTTGCTCAGGCGCACCAGTTCTTCATCAATATCCACGCCGTAGCCGCTGGACTTCAGCCGGTACGCTGCGGTGATGACGATGATGCCGTCGCCGGAACCGAGGTCGATCACGTGGTCGTTCGCGCCGACGTTCGCCATGCCGAGCATCCGGTCGACAACCACGTTCGGCGTCGGCACGTAAGGCCCGCCTTCGCGTTCATACTCCGGCGGAACGTACGGCTGCTTCTGCGCTGCCGCCGGGCACGTCAAGAGCATGCTCATGCTGACGCCCATCGCCACCACTGCTGACTGCCAACCTGATTTCATCTGTCGTTTCTCCGTTGCCGGCCCGGATGGCCGTGTTTACGCGCGGCAATATAACGCATTGCCGGATCTGTCTCTTACCGGCGGCCGCCCTTGCCGGCCGCGCAGGTCTCGGCCAGTTCATAGACCGAAAACTCTCCGCTGAATGTCAGCTGCAGCGCACGACGGATCATCGCCAGTTCGTCCGGCCTGAAACGTTCGCGCAGTTCGCTTTTCTCGGTTTCCGCCAGCACCTGCCCGATGGATGCACCGCGGTCACGCAGCGCGATGCCGGCCTGTGCGCTGGCCACCAGCTGCTCGCACGTCAGCTCGGCCCGCGCCGGCACGGCGGCGCCGAGCAGCGCCGCCAGCATGGCGACTGGGCACAGCATCCGTTTCAATTGCAGCAGCATCACCACGCGTTCAGAACGCCGCCGGATCGAGCGCCAGCGTGCTCGCCGCACCACCGGTGACCGTCTGCGCCAGTGCGCGCGCCTGCGGCAGCAGGTGCTCCAGGTAGAACCGCGCCGTCGCCAGCTTGGCCTCGAGGAATTTGCGATCGGCACCCGGTTCCCCCATGCGTTCCCGTGCGATCAGCGCCGCGCGGGCCATCAGCCAGCCGCCGCCGACTGTGCCGAACAGTTTCAGGTACGGCACAGCCACCGCTGCCGCCGCCTCGGGTTCCCGGCAGTAATGATCCACCAGCCAGCGTGTCGCTGCCTCCAGCCCGTCGATCCCCAGCGTGAAGCCGGCACGCATCGACGCGAACGTCTCGCCGGCTGCCGCCAGCGGCGCGTCGAGTGCGCGCATGTCGGCCATCAACGCCAGCGCGGTCGTGCCGTTTTCAGCACCGACCTTGCGGCCGATCAGGTCGTTGGCCTGAATGCCGGTGGTACCCTCGTAAATGGTGGTGATGCGCGCATCGCGCAGATACTGCGCGGCGCCGGTTTCCTCGACGAAGCCCATGCCGCCGTGGATCTGCATGCCGAGCGAGGCAATCTCCACTGCCAGTTCAGTGCACCAGCCCTTGACCACCGGTGTCAGCAGGTCGAGCCGCGCCTGCTGGCGGGCGCGCTCCGGCGCCTCGGGATGGCGCTTCGACCGGTCCAGCGCACCCGCCGCGTAATAACCGAGCGCGCGCATGGCTTCGGTCTGCGCGCGCATGGTCATCAGCATCCGGCGCACATCCGGGTGGTGGATGATGGTCACGCGATCGCCGCTCTTCTGGCCGATCGCGCGGCCCTGTACGCGCGTCTTCGCATAGGCCAGCGCATGCTGGTAGGCCCGCTCGGCGATCGCCACCCCTTCCATGCCGACGCCGAGCCGCGCGTGGTTCATCATCGTGAACATGTACTCAAGGCCGCGGTTCGGCTCGCCGACCAGATCGCCCACAGCACCGCCGTTGTCGCCGTAGGCCAGCACGCAGGTCGGGCTGCCGTGAATGCCCAGCTTGTGCTCGATCGATACGCAGCGGATGTCATTGCGTTGGCCGGGACTGCCGTCGGCATTGACCGTGAACTTCGGTACGACAAACATCGAAATGCCTTTCACGCCCGCGGGCGCATCGGGCAGGCGGGCCAGCACCAGGTGCACGATGTTCGCCGCCATGTCGTGCTCGCCCCAGGTGATGAAGATCTTGGTGCCGCGGATACGGTAATGGTCGCCCTCGGGCACCGCGTGCGTGCGGATCGCCGACAGGTCGGAGCCCGCTTGCGGCTCGGTCAGGTTCATGGTCCCGGTCCACTCGCCGGACACCAGCCTCGGCATGTACGTTTTCAGCAACGCCGCCGAGCCGTGGTGCGTCAGCGCTTCCTGCACGCCGGTGGTCAGCATCGGACACAGGCAGAAGGCCATGTTGGCGCTGTTCCACATCTCCTGCAGCGGCATCGCGATGCTGTGCGGCAGGCCCTGGCCGCCGAATTCGGTAGCCGCCGCGAGCCCGTTCCAGCCGGCCGCCGCGAACTGCGCATAGGCCTCGCCGAACCCGGCCGGCGCAGTCACCACGCCGTCACGCCATTGCGCGCCCTGCTGGTCGCCGCTGCGATTCAGCGGATCGAGCACGCCCTGCGCAAAGCGCCCGGCTTCGGTCAGCACGGCCTCGACCAGTTCCGCATTGACCTCACCGCAACCCGGCAGCGCCGCAACCCCCTCGAGTCCGGCGAACTCGGCAATCGCAAACTGCATGTCTTTCAGCGGTGCGGTGTAAGTCGACATGACAAACCTCTGGACAGCATTCCCCCAAACGAAAAGGGCGCCCCGTCGGGAGCGCCCTGCATGTTACCGCATCCGCTCGCCGGCTCAGGCCAGCGCCTGGGTCAGTTCGGGCACCGCCTTGAACAGGTCTTCGACCAGCCAGTAATCGGCCACCGCAAAGATCGGTGCCTCCGGGTCCTTGTTGATGGCGATGATGACCTTGCTGTCCTTCATGCCGGCCAGGTGCTGGATCGCTCCGGAAATGCCGACCGCAATGTACAGCTCGGGGGCGACGATCTTGCCGGTCTGCCCGACCTGGTAATCGTTGGGCACGAAGCCCGAGTCGACTGCCGCGCGCGACGCGCCGACCGCGGCCCCCAGTTTGTCGGCCAGCGCTTCGAGCAGCTTGAAGTTCTCGCCGCTGCCCATGCCGCGGCCGCCGGAGACGATGATGCGCGCCGCGGTCAGCTCCGGACGGTCGGATTTGGACAGTTCCTGGCCGTTGAATTTCGCCAGCCCGGTATCGGGACCCGCCGCCAGGTTTTCCACCGGTGCACTGCCGCCCGCACCGGCGTCATCGAACCCGGTGGCACGTACGGTCACAACCTTGATCCTGTCGCTCGACTGCACGGTAGCCATCGCGTTGCCGGCATAGATCGGCCGGACAAAGGTATCGTCCGAGACCACCGCACTGATGTCGGAAACCTGCTGCACATCCAGTGATGCCGCAATGCGCGGCATGAAATTCTTGCCGAAACCGGTGGCCGGGGCAAGGATGTGCGTGTACTGACCGGCGATCGTCAGTACCAGCGCGGTGATGTTCTCGGCACCTGCACCGGCGTAATGCGGCGCATCGGCGAGCAGCACTTTCCTGACGCCGGTGACTTTCGCCGCGGCCTGCGCCGCATCGGCGCACTGGTGGCCGGCAACCAGTATGGTGATGTCGCCGCCGATTTTCGCCGCGGCCGTCACCGTGTTGGTGGTGCCGGGCTTGAGCTGTTTGCCGTCGTGTTCGGCAATTACGAGGACTGACATCAGATCACCCTGGCTTCGTTTTTGAGTTTGGCGACCAGTTCCTGGACATCGGCCACCTTGACGCCGGCGCTGCGCTTCGGCGGCTCTTCGACCTTCAGTATTTTCAGCCGCGGTGCGACATCGACGCCGAGCGCTTCGGGCTTCAGCACTTCCAGCGGCTTTTTCTTCGCCTTCATGATGTTGGGCAGCGTGACATAACGCGGCTCGTTGAGCCGCAGGTCAGTCGTCACCACCGCCGGCAGTGTGATCGTCAGTTTTTCCATGCCGCCGTCGATTTCGCGCGTGACATCCGCGGTGTCCCCGCTCACGGTGATGGCAGAGGTAAACGCGGCCTGCGGCCAGCCCAGCAGCGCCGACACCATCTGGCCGGCCTGGTTCGAATCGTCATCGATGGCCTGCTTGCCCATGATCACCAGTTTCGGCTGCTCCTTGTCGATGATCGCCTTGACCAGCTTCGCCACCGCCAGCGGCTGCACTTCCGCGGCGGTCTCGACCAGAATGCCGCGGTCGGCGCCCATGGCCATCGCCGTCCGCAGCGTCTCCTGACACTGCTGGACGCCAATCGACACGACGACGATCTCAGTGACGACACCCGCCTCCTTCATGCGTACCGCCTGCTCGACCGCGATCTCACAGAATGGATTCATTGCCATCTTGACGTTTGCGGTCTCGACGCCGCTGCCATCGGACTTGACGCGCACCTTCACGTACGGGTCGATGACACGCTTGACTGTCACAAGAACCTTCATGAATGCTCCGGAATGGGAAACAAAGGATTGCTGCCGGGAAACCACCTGCAAACGCGGACATTTTACCGCAACGCACCACGCGGTGAAACCTCTGACGCCCACACTATGGGCTGGCAACAGCGGCGCATTAGCCTTTGGCAACCGCCATAGCGAGGAACCGTTGGACCAGCGGCGCCCACAGGTCAAACCCGCGCGCAAACAGGCGATGACCGTTGTCGCCGAAAGGCTGCAGCAGCAGGAATTCGCCATTGCCGCCCTGGGCGCGGAAAGCCGCAAACCAGGCCTGGGTGTGACGTGGACCGAAATACAAATCGTTTTCGGCATAAATCCAAAGCGTCGGCACCCGCGAGGTGCGCCCATAACTGCCAAAGGTTGCCGCCGCAACCTGGCTCGAACACGGTTCGCCCGGACGCGTCTGCGGATTGCCGCCGCCCCCGCCGGCAAAATTGATCACGGCGACCACGCCGGGCAAGTTGCGCGCGGCGACGGCGATGCTGGTCGCGCCGCCATAGGACTGGCCGGCAACAACGATGTGCTGCGTATCGATGCGCGGCTCGCGCCGTGCGTAGTCGATGACCTGCTGGACCTGGTCGGCGGCAATACCGAATGAACGCAGGAAATCACGATCGTTGCAGGGGCCGGCATATTCGGCATCGACTGCGGTACCGCTCGCACCATAGCCGATGCGTGTCGGCACCCAGACCGAATAGCCCAGGGATGCAAAATAACGTGCGGCCTGCAAGTAACGCACGCGACGCAGGCTGGCACGATCGGACACCGGCCGGCCGTGATTCAGCACCAGCAGCGGATACGGTGCGCCACCGCGCGCCTCGAACACCGTGACGACGATATCCTGCGCCAGCGCAGCGCCGGCTGCATCGCGGACCTGCACCGGTACGGCAATGATGTGCTCATCAACCGCTGCGGCAGGCGCTGTCGGTGCAGCGCAGGCCAGCACGAATGCGCACAGCACGTGGCGTAGATCAAAGCCGTGGTCCATCGCCTGGTAAAATGCGAAGCGTCAATTACAAGTTGTTGTTTTTATTGATATTACCTAGAATCCGTCGCGAAAATGCACAACCGCGTCTTCGATCCGCCGCACGGCGATGACCTGCAGACCGTCGATCGCGTGCCGCGGTTGGTTGGCGTGTGGAATCAGCGCGTGGGTGAAACCGAGCTTCGCGGCCTCTTTCAGCCGCTCCTGGCCGCGCTGCACCGGCCGCACCTCACCGGCGAGGCCGACTTCGCCGAACACCACCAGCTTTTTCGGCAGCGGTTTGTCTTTCAGTGAACTGACCACCGCCATCAGCACCGCGAGATCGGCAGCGGGTTCGGTGATGCGCACGCCACCGACGGCATTGACGAACACATCCTGATCAAAACACGCAATCCCGGAATGGCGGTGCAATACGGCCAACAGCAGCGCCAGCCGGTTCTGTTCCAGCCCGACGCTCAGCCGCCGCGGATTCGGCGCGTGCGCCTCGTCGACCAGCGCCTGCACTTCCACCAGCAGCGGCCGCGTACCTTCCTGCGTCACCAGCACGCAGGAACCGGCGACCTCGGTGTCATGCTGCGACAGGAACAGCGCCGACGGGTTGGCTACACCCTTCAGCCCCTTGTCGGTCATCGCGAACACGCCGAGCTCGTTGACCGCGCCGTAGCGGTTCTTGAAGGCGCGGATCAGCCGGAAACTCGAATGGGTGTCGCCCTCGAAATAGAGCACGGTGTCGACCATGTGCTCGAGCACACGCGGTCCGGCCAGCGTCCCTTCCTTGGTGACATGGCCGACGAACACGATGGTGGTACCGCCGGCCTTGGCCAGCCGCGTCAGTTGCGCCGCACATTCGCGCACCTGCGCCACCGAGCCCGGCGCCGACGTCAGCGCATCGGAATACAGCGTCTGGATGGAATCGATGACGGCAATTTCCGGCCTCTCCGACTGGATCACCGCCTGGATCTTGCCGAGACTGGTTTCGGGCAGCACCTGCACATGATGGGCATCGACATTTAGTCGCTTCGCGCGCAACGCGATCTGCTGCGGCGACTCCTCGCCGCTGATGTAGAGCACCTTGTGCCCCGCGCCGATCGCACCCAGCGCCTGCAGCAGCAGCGTCGATTTGCCGATGCCGGGATCGCCGCCGATCAGGATCACCGCACCGGGCACCAGGCCGCCACCGAGCACGCGGTCGAATTCGGGAATGCCGCTGGACACGCGCGACTCCTCGCGCGCCTCCACTTCAGACAACCGCTGCAGCTTGCCGGTCTCCGCAATCAGCGAAAAACGGTTCGCCGACGACGGCGCCGTTTCCGCGACCGACTCGACCAGCGTGTTCCAGGCCTGGCAATGCGGGCACTGACCCTGCCATTTCAGCGCCTGGCCGCCACACTCGGTGCAGACATAGATCGTTTTCGCTTTGGCCATGGTTCGGGGTCCGCCTGACAGGACTAGTGTTGTTGCTCAATGACCGGCACGCGCGCCGCGAGTGCGCACAGCAGCTCGTAGCTGACGGTGCCCGCAGCCTGCGCCACCATGTCGACCGGATTGCCCTCACCCCACAGCACGACCGGCGTGCCGATGCCGGCCTGCGGCATGTCCGTGATGTCGGCGCACAGCGTGTCCATCGACACGCGACCCACCGTCGCAGTCAGTCTATCACCCACCCTGACCGGGGTCCCGCTGGGCGCGTGGCGCGGATAGCCATCGCCATAACCGCAGGCAACGATGCCGATCCGCATTGGCCGCACGGCGCGGAACGTACCGCCGTAGCCGACGGTATCGCCGGGCTTGAGATCGCAGACGCCGATGATTTCAGAGGCGAGGGTCATCGCCGGCAGCAGCCCGAGCTGCGCTGCGCTGCGCTCGGCGAACGGCGACGCACCGTAGAGCATGATGCCGGGCCGGATCCAGTCGCCGTGCGTCTCCGGGTAACGCAGCGTCGCCGCCGAATTGGCCAGGCAGCGCGGCGCGGCAATCCCCGCCACGGCCCGCTCGAAGATCGCCATCTGCCACGCCACGCCGCGCGCACCGTCGGCATCGGCGAAGTGCGTCATCAGTGTCAGCTTGCCCACACCGGGATGCTCCTGCAGTTTCGCCCAGGCCCCGTGCACCGCCCCCGGCGCGTAACCGAGCCGGTTCATGCCGCTGTTGACTTTCAGCAGCACGTCGAGCCGGGCCCCGGCAGCCACCGCATCGAGCAGCGCGAGCTGATCGTCGGTATGCACAACGGCGCTCAGGTGCCGCGCCGCGCCCTCCGCCGCTTCCCGCGCGTCAAAAAATCCCTCCAGCAAAACGATGCGCTGGGTGTAGCCGGCATCCCGCAGGCGCACTGCCGCGTCGAATTCGATCACCGCAAAACCGTCGGCCCCGCGCAGCGCCGCGGCAGCGCGCAGCAAACCATGGCCATAGGCATTGGCCTTGATCACCGCGAACGCTTTCGCATGCGGCGCATGCGCGCGTGCCACGCCGAGGTTATGCGCGAGCGCGGCGGCGTCGATGGTTGCGCTAATCGGCCTGGGCATCGCCGCTCAGCTCCGCGTGCGCGAAGCACTCCGCCCCGCACTCATCACTTTGCGCTCCGCACGGTTGCCTCGTAGTGCCGTTCGAACATCAGCTCGAGTTCATCGATGACTTCTGCCGCCGCCCGTCCCTGCAGCGCATGCTGCGCCATCAACTGCGACGTCGGCCCCATCAATTTGCGCCGGTCGAGCATCGGATAAGTGCGGCTCAGGCGCCTGATCGCGACGACCACCGATTCCGTGGCGGGCCGGGGCTCCGGCTGCGGTGCCGTCATCGCTGCAGCCGCAGGCGCCACCACCGCATTGCGCGACATCAGAAAAGCGGCCAGTTCAAGCAGCATGTCCTGCTGCGCCCCGTCGAGCTGCTCGAATGCCGCGAGCAGCGTCCGTTGTCGATCATCCGCCACGGGTCACTGCTCCCCCGACACCGCATGGATCCTGAACACCGGCGGCTTGCGCCGCTCCTGCATCAGGTCGAGCCCGGTAACCAGCGCAGCCACGACGCGGTCGGCGGTCTCCCGATATTCGGGCCACAGCACGCGCGCGCGTGCCAGCACCTCGCTGATCGCGTCCGGCAGCGGCCGTTCGTCTTCCATGATCGTGTCCTCGATCATGCCCGGCGTCATCTCCGGCCGGAACAGCAGCGCGTAGGCCTCGCCATGGCGCAACGCGATCCATTCGCCATCGGCATCGACGGCAACCGGTTCAACGCCGGCGGGCAAACGCACCCTGCCGCTGGCGGCCACCAGTACCTGCCGGCCATCGATCGCCTGCGCGACCGGATCTGCGGCGCCGGCCGCTGTCGCGCGCGCCGTCGTCCAGTAGGCATAGGGCGCACCATCCGCTGCCGGCTCGCCACCGGCCGCCTGCGCGATCAGCAGCGCCCCGAAGCCGAGACCGACCACGGGACGGCGCGCGTGACCGAAGGCGCGCAGCAGGCGCAGTTCCTCGTCAATCCAAGGTGTGTGTTCGCGATCGGCGGGCGCGTACGCGCCACCGAGCAGCCACAATGCATCGTATTGCAGCGCGCTGGCCGGCAGCGACTGGCCGGTAAACGGCCGGAAGTAATTGAACCCGATACCGCGGTTTTCCAGCTGTTTCTCGATAGCGCCGAGAAACTCTGAATAACTGTGCTGGACAGCGATAAAACGCTTCATTGCGCAGTAGCCATTTCCTTCATGCGCGCCATCGCGAATTCGACAAATGTCGCCTGCAGACGCGAACGGAACTTGTCCTTGGGCGTGACCACTGACAGTCCGCGGATCAGCGGCGGATCGAGCGGCACGGCGACCAGCATGCCGAGTTTGAGTTCCTTGGCCACCGTCGCCCGCGACAGGATGGACACGCCCAGTCCGGTCGCAACCACCCCCTTGATCGCCTCCGGGCTGCCCAGTTCCATCACCACATTGATCGCGTCGGGCGCGATTTTGTTCTGCTGGAAATACTGGTCGGCGAATTCCCGCGTGCCCGAGCCCGACTCGCGGCTGATGAAGGGCTCACCGGCGACCTCGGCCGCAGACACCCGTTTGGCCTTTGCCATTTTGTATTTCGGGCTGCAGATCATCACCAGCACGTCCTCGCAGCAGACTTCCGTCTGCACGCCGGGCAGATGCGAGGCCGATTCGATCAGGCCGACATCCAGCACATGCTCGGCGATGCGCGTTTCGATGGTCTCGGAGTTGGCCACCGTCATGCGCGCCTGCACATGGGGATGCATGGCCTTGAATTCGCCGAGGATCTGCGGCAAGAAAAATTCGGCAATCGTGGTGCTGGCGCCGAGCAGCAGCGGGCCGCTGATATCCCCGGTCAGTTCACCGACGCGGGTTTCCAGTTCCTCGGACAGCGTCAGGATTTTTTCCGCATATCCCAGCACCAGTTCGCCGGCGGGCGTCAGCGCGATCCGGCCATGGTTGCGTTCGAACAGGCGGGTATTGAGGTGTTCCTCCAGTTGCTTGATCTGGAAAGTCACGGCAGGCTGGGTCATGAACAACTGCTCCGCCGCCTTCGTGAACGAAAGCTGGCGGGCAACTGCGTGGAAAACCTGCAGGCGACGGTCGGCCATGGTCAGTACCGGATGATTTCTGAAGGAAAATGGGGATACTACCTGTTCGGGCCGCGCCGACAAAGCCGGCACATGTGCCGCCGCGGTTTTGCCGTGTTATGGTTGCCGCGACCGCTCCCGGCAGCGGCCAGGGAACATTGACGGCAGGCATGAACAGCAAATGGCGTGAACTCGATCTGGGCGGCGGCGGCCTGCAGGCGGCAAACCTGCGCCTCGCCCGGACACTGCGCCGCCGGCCCGTTGCCTACGGCCTGATGCTCGGCTTTCCGCTGGGCCTGCATCGCTGGTACCTTGGTGAGCACCGCAGCGCCCTGCTGTTCCCGTTGCTGACTGCGGCGGCGGTTGCCGGCGGCCTCACCGGCATGACGGCGGCGGCGGTCGCCGCACTGCTGGCACTGGCCGCGCTGCTCGGCTACGATCTCTACGCGATGGAGCGCCGCATTGCCGCGTACAACAAGCGGCAACGCATGGCGGTCTACCTGTCCCAGGGCGCCGGCGCACCGGCCGGCTACCGCGGCCGGTTTGCGGCCGGGGCCGACACCACGGCGGCGACCCGCGTAAGAGCCGCGAGCCGCGTGCCGTCGCTGGCCGAACAGGAGGCCCTGCTGCGGGAGATCACCGCGCGCAAACCGCCGGCCGCGCGGCCGCCACAATAACCCCCCTCGAACTATGGTATAAACCCGCGGGTCCTGTGCCCGCCGGACACGCAGGCCACCTGCACGCGACCCCTGCCCGGCCTGCCGACTTATCGAGCATCGTATGCCGCACCTGGCCCCGGCCGTTCACAGTGCCATCCCCGGATAAACGGAACCCCGGATCCATGCCCTTCGGTTTCTACATCATCATGGCAGCGCAGTTTTTCTCGTCGCTCGCCGACAATGCGCTGCTGGTCGCCGCCATCGCGCTGCTGATCAACATGCAGTCCCCGGAGTGGATGACGCCGCTGCTGAAGTTCTTTTTCACGGTTTCCTATGTGCTGTTCGCGGCATTCGTCGGCGCCTTTGCCGACTCGATGCGCAAGGGCCGGGTGATGTTCATCACCAACAGCGTCAAGATCATCGGCTGCCTGCTGATGTTCTTTCATGAGTGGTGGACCATACCCGCCGTGCCGCACTATGTCGCGGTGCTGTTCGCCTATGCCGTCGTCGGCCTCGGCGCCGCAGCCTATTCGCCGGCCAAATACGGCATCCTGACCGAGTACCTGCCGCATCAGAAGCTGGTCGTCGCCAACGGCTGGATCGAAGGCCTGACCGTAGGATCGATCATCCTCGGCACGCTGCTCGGCGGCGCCCTGATCAGCCAGACCATCTCGACCAGCCTGCTGTCGTTCGACCTGCCGATCGTCGACACCGGCGTCGATACGCCGGCCGAAGCGGCGATTGCGATCATCATGCTGCTGTACGGCGTGGCCGCCGTGTTCAACCTGTACATTCCGGACACCGGCGTCGATCACCGCGCGCCCAACAAGAATCCGCTCTACCTGGTCCGTGAATTCGCGCACTGCGTGAAACTGCTGTGGACCGACAAACTCGGACAGATCTCGCTGGCGACGACGACGCTGTTCTGGGGCGCCGGCGCCACGCTGCAGTTCATCGTGCTGAAATGGGCGGAAGTCGCGCTGGGCTACAGCCTGTCGCAGGCCACGCTGCTGCAGGGCGTATGTGCGGTGGGCATCGCCGCCGGCGCGATCATCGCCGCGAGGATCGTGCCGCTGAATCGCGCGGTCAACGTGGTGCCGGTCGGCATTGCAATGGGATTGATCGTCATCGCGATGAATTTTGTCACCAGCCTGGTCATTGCCGTTCCGCTGCTGGTACTGATCGGCGGCCTCGCCGGATTCTTTGTCGTTCCGATGAACGCGCTGCTGCAGCACCGCGGCCATATCCTGATGGGCGCCGGGCATTCCATTGCCGTGCAGAACTTCAACGAAAACCTGTCAATCCTGGCGATGCTCGGACTCTACGCACTGCTGATCAGGCTCAACCTGTCGATCCACTGGGTCATCGTGATGTTCGGCCTGTTTGTCTCGCTGTCGATGGTATTGGTGCGCCGGCGCCACCTGCACAACCTCGCCACCGGCCCGCTGCCGGTAATTCCGGCAGACGCACACCACTAACGCCTGCTGACAGGCCGGGCGGCAACTCCAAAAACAACAAGAGCTGCCCGCGGGCAGCTCTTTGTTTGCCGTTATTTACCGGTCATACCGGCTGGTACTTGAACCGCTTGACTTTCGCCATGTTGGTGCCTTCGATGCGGATCAGGCTGGTCGGTCCGGTGCGCTTGGGCGAATGCAGGTCGCCTTCATTGTAGACATGCGCGACACCCGGGGTCAGCTTGTAAGAACGCGTCTCCCTGACCTTGCCCGGCTTGTCGGCAGTTGCCGCTTCCAGCAACTGGTAATCCCGCATTTCGGTCTCGCCGCGGGCCTGGCCGTAAATTGCCCAGGAATGCGCATGGTCATGCGGATCGCTGGTCTTGGCATCCTTGTAATCGTGGGCCAGGATACAGAAACCGAATTCCGGATCCTCGTAGAGTATCTTGCGTTCACCGACGCTCGCATCGACATGCTTGTCGATGAACTGCTTGTCCTTCAGCACCTCCTGCAGCAATGCGGCCACTTTCTTGCGCCCGCCCGGACCCGGCTCGGCCTTGATGGCATCGTGGCATTGCGCTGCGAATTGTTCCAACGTGTGACCCATATCTGCATCTCCTCTCGTGTGGCGGTATGTGCGTTCCATTCTGCCGCAAATTGCACCTGGCTGAAAAGTGGTATCTGCCCCCGCGTGCGCGGTGACCGTCGCCGCGTGGCTGCCGCATTGCGGACTCAGTCTGCATCATCCGCACGACGGTACAGCTTCAGGTAATCGGTGCGCGCCAGCGGCGGCTGTGCCGCCACCGCCAGCAGGTCGTCGAGGTGGACGGGCGTGCTGATGCCGGCGAGGCTGACGCCCAGCCCCGGCGTCGAACGGTTGAACTGCAGCGCGCGCTGCGCGTCGTTGGCGAAGCCCGGCAGCGCCGCGCGCAGGCCGTCGATGCCGGTATCAGCCAGTCGTCCCTTGGCCAGGCCGTGGCTGCCCATCACGAAAACGCGCAGCTGGTGTGCTGCCTGCAGCGTGGAGGCGACGTTGCCCTGGCCGGTAGCCTGGCTGAAACGGGTAAAGCCCTCGTTCATCACCGCGTTGAACGGCAGCTGCACGATGCGGAAATGGTGGCGCGCCTGCGCCTCGCCATTGACGACGCGCGCCGCGTTTTCCGCCAGCGCCAGCAGCGACGTCAGCGACTGGAACAGCGCATGATCGGTCTCCGCCCGCAGGCCGTCGAATGTCGCAATGCCGTAACTGCGGATCTTGTCCAGCCGCACTGCCTGCTCGAGCACGGCAAAGGCCGTCTGCAGGCGATGGTTGAGTTCCTCCTTGCCCAGCCGCGGGATGTGCACCTCCGGTTGATCGATCAGGAAAGCGTCCAGAGTCGCCAGCCCCGTGGCTTCGCGCAACTCGTCGATCTGGTGCGCGATGTAACCCGGCGCGAGGCAATGCGCGCCGGTCAGGTCATCATAGGCACCCAGTCCCTTGCGCGCGATGTTCGCTTCGAACCAGGCCGCCAGATCAGCCGGCGGCCCGTCCTCGAACCGCAGAAACCCGCCCTTGCCGACGACATAGACCTGCTCGCGCCCGATGCCCGCGGCAAATGCACGGCGCAAACCGTCACCCACGGCGCGCATCGACCGGCCGTAGCGGTAATGCGCGGCGGTATCGATGACATTGATGCCGGAGCGCAGCGCGCGCTCGACGATATCCGCATAGGCGGCGTCGACCGCGGCGGTCGCCGCGCCGGGAAATGTGCCGAGACCCAGCGACGACAGCTTGAGGTGCTGGTTGAGAAAATCGCTGTAATGACCGGGCGCGCACGACTGCCCCGCCGAATGCCCATAAGCGTCCGTACCGGTGCGGGTCGCGCAACCCGGAGTCAGCATCGCCAGCAACAACCGGGTGCGTAGCCGGAATGCTCAGGCACCGACCGGGGCAATGCGAAACTCCAGCACCGAAGGCTCCTCGCCCAGCCGCACTGCCAGTGCCTGCGCATTCGCCGGGTCCAGCGTTCTGAGCACCATCCGGTATTCGAATCGCTCGCCATCATTGGTCATCACGTAATTCAGATTGGCGATCGAGAATCCGAGCCCGCTCACCAGTGCACGCAACTCCGCTTCCGGCATCGCATCGGCGCGCCTGAACTTGATGCGGAACTGCGCATAGAACTCGGTCGGCATCCGGCTTTCGATCCAGCGGAACGACGACAGGGTGCCCAGCGTCGCCGCCACGGCCAACATCGCCGGTATGTAGAAACCGATGCCGAGCAGAATGCCGATTGCGGCCGTGACCCAGATCGATGCGGCCGTCGTCAGCCCGCGCACCGCCAACCCCTCCTTCATGATCACCCCGGCGCCGAGAAAACCGATGCCGGTCATGATGCCCTGCGCCATGCGCGTCGGATCGACCACCACCCGCGAGCCGCCCTGCGCCACGAACCAATGGCTTTCATAGACGGTCACCAGCATCAACAAAGCCGAGGACAGACACACCAGCGTGTGCGTGCGGAAGCCCGCCGGACGGCCGTGATAGCTGCGCTCCAGCCCGATCATGGCACCGGCAGCCAGCGCCGCGCCCAGTCGCATAATGATGTCCAGGAGTTCGCTGCTCATCATTTCAATCTCCTCGTCACCAGCTTTTCTTGTTAACGCCGCAACCGCAGATAGATCTCCGGCAGCTTGTTGGGCAGGCTGTTGATGTGATCGAGCACCAGGTAGTGCCCGGGGCCGAAAATCTGCGGCAGGTACTGGTTGGCCATGGTGTCGACGGTGACGCAGAACGGATGCACGCCCTTCGCCACCGCCTCCTTGACAGCCATGCGCGTGTCTTCGTGCAGATACCGGCGGTCGCCACCGTCGTCATAGTCTTCTGGCCGGCCATCCGAGAGGATCAGCAACAGCCGGCGCCGGCTCTCGACGCCCTCGAAGCGCGCGGTGGCATGACGGATCGCCGCACCCATGCGCGTCGCCAGCCGCCCCGACATGCCACCGATCTGCGCACGAATATCCTCCGACATGGTTTCGTCGAAACCCTTCAGCGTGTAATAACTGACATTGTCGCGGTACTTCGAACAGAAACCGGCGATCGAATACGCATCGCCCACCTCTTCCATGCTCTCCGCAAACAGCAGCACGCCGGCACGCACGCGGTCGACCAGGCGGCCGCCGCCCTCGGGCAGGTGCTGCATGATCGAGGTCGACATGTCGGCGAGCAGCGTAACCGCGACTTCGCGCTGGCGGATCTCGCGGCGCTTGTAGATATTGGGCCGCGGCGAGCGCCCGGCGCGTTTCTCCGCGACATAGCTCACCACCGCGTTGAGATCCATGTCGTCGCCGTCGAGCTGCTGCGTCAGCGGTGCCGTGCGCGTCGGTTTCTGCGACTGGATCGCCTTCTTCAGCCGCTTCAGCGCGTTCGCATACTGTTTCATCAGCCGCTGGGTCTCGGCCATGTTCGATTCGGCGAGCCGCTTCTCCTGCACCCAGCTCCAGTTGCGCTTGTAGCGCGACTCGCGGTAATCCCATTCCGGATAGGGGATGCCCTTGTCGCTGCTGCCGTGGTGCGGCCCTTCCTTGTCGCTCTGTCCCGAAGCACGCGCCGACTGGCCCGACGAATCGCCATAGCTCGGCATCTCCTGCTTCTCGCCGTCCTCGCCCTGATCTCCGGATTCCGCGTTCTTGGGCGCTTCGGTTTCCTCGCCGCCTTCCTCCTGCTGCTGGCTGTTCTGGTCGGCGCCGGACTGCGTCTGCTGGGACTCGTCGTCGCTTTCCTGCGGGTGCGCCATGCGCGATGCATTCGGACTGCGTCCCGGCAGATACGCCGCGTGGAACGCCTCGAGGTCGGTGACCGCCGGCAGCGACATGGTGCGGTGGATTGTTACCGCCACACGGTAGGCATCGGCCACCGTGGCACCCGGTTCAAACAGCGGCGCGAAGCGCGGATCGACCGCACCGCCGCTGCCGTGGGCCAGCGCCGCGTCGAGGCTCGCCAGCGCCAGATCGTAGTAAGCCGCAGTCTCCGGATGACGCACACCCAGCCCGTGTGCAGCATTGCGCATGCGCTTGAGATAGTTGGGCACGTTGTGCTGCACGCCGAAATCGACGCGCAGGTCTTCGCAGATGTCAAAAACCAGCTGGAAGCGCAGCGCATCGTCGCCAAAGCGCATGAACAGCGGCGCCCACGACACCACGCCGGTCTTCGGGAAATCGACTTTCGCCTCGGCGAACATGTCCTGCATCGCCGTGCGATCGAAGGTGCGATAACGCATGTGCCCCGCGGTATGCAGCACGGCGAGGATGGCCTCCTCGCGGTCGGCCATCACCGCCGGAAAATAGATGCTCCTGCCGTCGGTCTCGATGAACGGCCGCCCCTTCTCCGGCGACCAGGCGCTCTCCCTGAGGTCGAACTCGCCGCCGAACCAGACATCGAGCAGCATCGCCAGCAGGCGGTTGCGGTCGGTCAGCCGGTAGCCCGGCAGATGTTCCAGCAGCAGTGACAGGCTTTCTTCGGACTCGAGCCGGAAATAGGCTTCGCCGCGGGCGCGCCCGGATTGCATGATGTCGGCACCGCGTGAAGCCCACGACAGGATGGCCTGGGCGCCGAGCAGGTTGCGCACGCGGATTGCGCCCGGCAGATAGGTCGACAGCATCAGCTTGCGCGATTCGTACAGCTCTTCGGCGGGTGCGGCCAGTTGCTCGATCGCGGTGATGCCGCCGTGGCGGCCGGCGAGTTCCAGCACCGGCGTCGCGAAATACGCCGCGCCGCTCTCGATCTGCCGCGCACACCATTGAAAGCCGATTTCCGCCCAGCGCTGCTCGCCGGCGTGACCCAGCGAACCGTAGGCGCGGGCGACGTTGGCCATGAAGCCTTCCAGTGCGCGCCACGACGCGCGCCACTGCATGAAGGCCAGGGCCTGGCCGGTCCATGGCAATACGGTTTCCGACACCCGCTCGACGTCAAGGCTGCCGCGGATGAATGCCTTGCCGGCATCACGCTCGAAACTGAACAGCGCGGTGCAGGCCGCCAGCCACTGCAGCGCCACGTCTTCGCCGTGGGGCACGATCGCCGGCAGCACCTGCTCGACTTCGCGGTGCGCGACGACGCTGAGTTCCCTCAACTGGGCAAGGGCTTTGGTGACGGCGGGGGAGTATTTCATGTCTCAGTGATCCGGCCTGACTGCCTTCGAGACCACGTCACCCCGGCGAAAGCCGGGGTCCAGGGGTTTGGCGACTCCTGGATTCCGGCTTTCGCCGGAATGACGGATCCGGAAATTACGCGAAATGCGCGTTGACGATTTCCATCAGCGCATCCGACAGTTCGACGTCATCGGTAATCGGATTGACCATCGCTACCTGGCAGGCCACCACCGGATCGAGCCCGGCACCCATCATGCTCGCGGCGTAGACCAGCGCGCGGGTCGAGGTCGATTCCTCGAGGCCGTGGTCCTTCAGCAACCGCGCCTTGCGGCCGATGGCGACCAGTTGCTGCGCGATTTCCGGCTTGGTGCCCGGCACTTCCCTGAGCAGGATCTTGCGCTCGACTTCCTCCGGCGGAAAATCGAAATTGATGGCGATGAAGCGCTGCTTGGTCGAGGGCTTCAGGTCCTTCAGCACCGTCTGATAGCCGGGGTTGTACGAAATCACCAGCATGAAATCCTCGTGCGCGTCGATTTCCTGGCCCTTCTTTTCGATGGTCAGCTTGCGCCGGTGATCGGTCAGCGAATGGATGACCACGGTCGAATCGGTGCGCGCCTCGACGATTTCGTCGAGGTAGCAGATCGCGCCGGTTTTCACCGCGCGGGTCAGCGGACCGTCGTGCCAGATGGTATCCGCACCTTCGAGCAGGAAGCGGCCGACCAGGTCGGAACTCGTCAGATCCTCGTGGCAGGACACCGTGACCAGCGGACGCTTCAGCTGGAAAGCCATGTATTCCAGGAACCGCGTCTTGCCGCAGCCGGTCGGGCCCTTCAGCATTACCGGCAGACGGCGCTTGTAGGCGGCTTCGAATACCGCCACTTCGTTGCCCTGCGGTTCGTAGTACGGCGACACATCGCCGACTTGCGGCATCTGAACGATATCGTGTTCCACACCGCGCACGCGGCTTGTTGCAGTCTTCATCAACGCTCCAGAGTCAAATTCAAGGGTTCACCGCAGGGCAGTCGGCTGATCCGCCAGCCGACCTTCACGGACACAACGCGTCTTGATGTAGAGGTAAACATGCCGCGCCGTGCGCACGGCCATTTTCTCCGGGACCTTCGGCAACGCGTCCCTGCGCCCCATATTAATACAGTTGCGGTAGTACACAAGTTCCCGGCAGTTGTCGCGAATCGCGTTCCAGGTCGGATCGCCCTTCACCAAAACCTTGAAGGCCTCGAGGAAATCGGCATCAATCCCCGGTGGCGCTTTCTGTCCGGCAGCAGCAACATAGGCCGTGACCAGCTTTTGCATCAGTTCGATGGTTGACGCGACCGTGTCGTCCAGCGACAGCGCCTCGCCGCGTGCGAGCGCGGCCTCGCGCTCGGCCAGCGCCGCATCGACTTCGGCAAAAACCGCGGCAAGTTCGCCCTGCGGGGTTGCAGCGTCTAGAATGGCAGTCATCGCATCGAGGAGCAGATCATGTCCGACCAAATCATAAAATTCATTAAAATCAATAACTTGCAATATAACACCCTGCGCGACCCGCAAGTCTACCGGCGCGTCGCCGGCGAAGCCTTGCGCATCCAGGTCGGCGTCGGGGGCCGCGGTGCAGTGCGCGTGACGCTGGCCGACGAAAAAGGCACGAACCTCGTACAGGGCGACGTGCAGGCGCCGGGAACATTTTCGCACGAGCTGACGTTTGCGCGACCCGGCGTGCGCATTGTGACCATCGGCGCGCAACATGCGGACCGCAGCGAGTCGCGCGATATGCGGCTGGATATCATGGCGCATGCCTGGGTGGGCTAGCACTGTGCGCCCGCCGGGCTGACCATCGTCACGCACCCGCTGAAGGGACACCCGATGCAACGCGCCACCACCAGGCTTCGCACCCTCGTCAAGGCCGGCAAATTCCTCGAACTGCCCGCGGTCCACGACCCGCTGAGCGCGAAGCTCGCCGAAAGCGTCGGCTTCAAGACCATCTACAACGGCGGCTTCGTCACCGGCGGCAGCACCACCATCAGCGAACCGTTGCTGACCATGAACGAGCAGATCACCGTCGCCGGCAACATGGCCAATGCCGTGAACATCCCGGTGATCATGGACGCCGGCGCCGGCTGGGGCGAGCCGCTGCACACCATGCGCACCGTGCGCGAATGCATCCGCGCCGGCATCGCCGGCGTGCACATCGAAGACCAGTTGTTCCCCAAGCGCGCGCATTACCATACCTACGTCGCGCACAACATTCCAGTCAACGAGTTCCGCGACAAGATCCGCCTCGCCTGCGAACAGCGCGACCAGAGCGACCGCGATTTCGTGATCATCGCCCGCTCAGATGCCTGCCGCGAGCAGGGTTTCAAGGAAGCGGTAAAACGCATGAATCTCGCCCGCGACCAGGGCGCCGACATGGGACTGATTTTTCCGCGCACACCGGACGAAACCAGAAAAGCGCCCAAGGTCTGCAAATTGCCGATGGTCTACGTGCAGAGCCGCGGCAACCGCGACGGCCGGCCGCTCTACTCCTTCCAACAGCTCGAAGACATGGGCTACGCCGGCAGCATCGACGCCATCCTGTCGGTGGGCGTGCAGTTCCATTTCATGCGCAAGGCGCTGCTGGAACTGCGCAAGACCGGCGACTACACCGGCATCTCGCAGAAAGACTACGTCACCGCCCGCAAGCAGATCGAAGACCTGATCGGGCTGGAGGAATACTACAAAATCGAGCGGGAAACCGTTGAAAAATTGGAGCGCGGAACGAAGGGCAAGCGCCGCTGAGTGACATTGGCAGTGCCCCGCCCTGCATACTTCGACACGAATGGAATTCGACTCCGGCACTCCTGATTCGACGTGCGAAACAGGCTTGCCCGGTTTCCGGTAAAGGAGGACACAAAATGAAAAAAATGTGGCTGTTGGCTGCGGGGTTGGCGGCGTTGTTTTCCGGCGCAGCTTCTGCACAATCGTGGACGCTGTATGTGCCGCCGGAACGCGATTTTCGCGTGTTGTTCCCGGCGCCGCCCATGCGTCTGGACACGCCATCCGGCGGCGTGGAGTTTCGCGCGGACTCCGGACAGCAGTTTTCCGTTTTCCGCCATGATCCGGGCCGGCTGGCTGGAGGCAAATCGGCTCGCGACGACATCATCGAGCGCCTCGGCAACGGCGATCGCAGCGTCAGAAGCTACGGGCAGGATGACGGCGATCTCGCGCCCAATGAATTCCTGTTCCGGGTCGGCGGGGCGTGGAGCATGCATCGGGCCATCGTCGAATCCGGCCGCTATTACGAACTGGTCGTTAAAGCTTCGGTCGATGAACGTGTCGCCCCGCAGGAGGCACGGGATTTTTTCAACTCATTCCAGACCGGAAGCAGCAGCGGCATCCCTGCATTGACCAACCTGCCCGGACCGGACACCTGCAAGGCCAGGTCCAACGCATTTTCACGGCGGTTCTGCGAATATCTGACCTGCCTGGCGCCGGGCACCGAAAACCATCCGGTATGCCAGGCGCTGCCACGCCTGTTCCGTAACTGAAACTGACACCAGGGTATCCGGGGAAAGCCCGTCCGCGATGCACTGCCGCGTCCGGTCAGGCAGCGCAGTTCGCTCCAGTGGCACTCGCGCTCAGGCTGGCCGCACACCCGGCGCAAGACGCAGGACTGGCTGTCGGTGCAGGTTCAACGTGGGCACACTGCGTTTTGCCCGCCCGGCTTGCTGATCCCGATTGTGCCAGAGTCGAATCACTGCCCGGCGAGGAGCGCGACAAAACCGCAGCAAGCAGGCAATGCGATTCTGCAAGCGACTTCAGACTCCGGACACTGGGGTAGACTGCCACGATGAAACGTATCGCGATTCTCACCAGCGGAGGCGACGCGCCCGGAATGAATGCCGCGGTGCGGGCAGCGACGCGAGCGGCCCTGGCGCAAGGGTGGCAAATCCATGGCGTGCGCAATGGCTACGCCGGATTGATCGCCGACAACATGGAGCTGCTGCGGGCGCGCAACGTCGGCGGCATCATTCAGCGCGGCGGCACCGTGCTGGGCAGCGCGCGCTGCCCGGAATTCCTCGAGGCAGAGGGCCGCGCAAGGGCCCTGCACAATCTCGCGCGGCGCAAAATTAATGCCCTGATAGTCATCGGCGGCAATGGCTCGCAGACCGGGTCGAGCCTGCTCGCCGCCACCGGCTTCCCGGTCATCGGCCTGGCTTCGACCATCGACAATGACGTGTTCGGCACGGACGTATCGATCGGCGTCGATACCGCGGTCAACGTCACCCTTGAGGCGATTGATCGCCTGCGCACTACGGGTGCGTCGCATCAGCGTGCGTTCCTGGTTGAAACCATGGGCCGTCGCTGCGGTCATATCGCGCTGTTCGCGGGCATCGCCGGCGGCGCCGAAGTGATCGCGATTCCCGAGCGTGAGGTCAGGCCCCAGGAAGTTGCAGAACGCCTCGGCGCTGCATATGAGCGCGGCAAGACACATGCCATCGTGGTAGTCGCCGAAGGCGCGCGCCACGGTGCGCAAGCCATGATGCGCTATTTCGCAAAACACCGGGACAAGATCGGCTTCGAGTTGCGCGTCACCACGCTCGGGCACGTGGTGCGGGGCGGCATTCCGTCCGCGTTCGATCGCGTGCTCGCCACCCGGCTGGGCGCAGCCGCCATCGACTGGCTCGCGCGCGACGCGGCAGGCATGCTGCTCGGCATGCGCGGCAGCGACATTGTCGCCACGCCGCTGGAAGAGGTTGCCGGCAACACGAGGTCCATCGACATTGCGCTGCTGGATATGGCGCGGGTATTGGCGCAATAGCGCGGCAGAATCTCTTACCAAAACTTCAGTGCCCCGGGACCGCCGATCTCCGACTACGCAGCCGCGATCATCACGCTCGACCGCGTTTTTTCAGTCTATTGCACGAACGGACGGCAGGTCATTCCGCTGATCCCGCCTTTTGCGTCGCGGCCGCGCGGTTTTTACTTCTAGGCAGGGAACCGGGCTCCGTCCCCATCCCCCTACCGCTTCTTCACCGCTTTTTTCCGCGCCGGTTTCGCCGCTTTCTTTACCGAACGCTTCCGCTTCGCCGCCTTGGCGCCGCCCGCCGCGCGCGCCAGGAACGGCCGCAATTCACGCACGTTCTTCAGCGTTTCCAGATCGTTCACCCGCCTGATGATCGCCTCGGTGTTTTTGGCGCCCAGCACCGGCGCCATCAGCGCCCGCGCCTTGGCGTTGACCTGTTCGGTCGTCATCGGATTCTCCTGCGTGCCCGGCGCATGGCGCGTGAAGTGGCTGAACGTGCGGCCATCCTTCAGCGTCACCTCCACCCGGCCGCTGCGCGGCGCGGCGGGGTCCATCAGCGCCTTGTCCGCCACCAGTTCCACGCGCGCCTTCGCGGCACGCACCCGCGGATCCTGCATCCGCGCATAGGAATGGCTGTCCTCGAACGAAACGGTGCCCTCCACCAGCGCCACCGCAATGATGTGCTGGCAGTTGACGTCAGGCATCGCGCGGTCGTTGACGATGCGCGCGCCGTCCTCGGGCAGGCTGACGACGATCTTCTCGACGTTGTCCACGCTGAGCCCGTGCCGGCGATGCAGTTGCAGAAATGCATCGAGCGGCGACTGGATCGGATAGCCGACCGAAAACGGCTTGATCGCGGTCTCGCGGACAAAATAGCGCTCACCCAGTCCCGCCACCATTTCCTCCGGATGCGGGTTGGCGGACAGCGCGATCAGCACGTTGTGCTCGCCGTCGAACACGTCCCACACGCCGCTGAGCCCCATCTGCGCCATTACCGCCGCGGTGACGCCATTGCGCGCGCCCATGCCGGAGAAGTCGAAGGCTTTCTCGACATGCTCGGCATCGCGCACCCAGCTCCACACGCCGGAGACCTGCTGCGCCGCGTACGACAGCGCGTGGCGCATGCCCGTCTCGTCCAGCCGCGCCAGCGCGGCCGCGGCACCGACGCTGCCCATGGTCGAACTGGTGCCCTCGGCGCTGCGGTGCGCCGCGCGCACCTGGTCCGCGCCCAGCGCCAGCAGGAAGCGGCAGCACAGGTCATAGCCCAGCGTCACCGCGTTGAGCAGTTCTTTTCCCGAACGGCCTTCACGTTCGGCCATCGCCAGCGCCGCCGGCACTACCGAACAGCCGGGATGCGCCTTGGTCGCCGGATGGAAGTCGTCGGTCTCGTCGGCGTGGGCGAACATCGCATTGGCCAGCGCGGCGTTGATCGCCGTGGTGCGGATGTCGGTGGTGGCCACGGTCGCCTCGGCCACCCCGCCCTGCGCGCGCACGAACCGGAT
The DNA here is from genome assembly GCA_003820645.1 of Betaproteobacteria bacterium. Lineage (GTDB taxonomy): Bacteria > Pseudomonadota > Gammaproteobacteria > Burkholderiales > SG8-41. The sequence continues at coordinate 3,648 of RPOR01000023.1, read as the reverse complement.
CGCCATCACGCCGGGTTTCAGATGCGCACCCGACACCATCGCGGCAATGGAATCGAGTATGCGGTGCCGCGCATCGCGCGCCACGTCCGGCGCGAGCTTCCGCGTCCGCGCTGCCACCATGTACTTCGCCAGCCGGCCGGTGATATCAGTTGCTGCCATGGGCATGCTCCTCTTGGAATTGAGGCGATAGTTTAACGTTGCCCGGACGGATTGACCCGATATCGCAGGAGTCGATTTGTTTTTCCCGCAAAAGAATACAACCCTGGTACTTGCAGTTGCTCAATTCGCAACAGCGAATTGCCGATGTTATTTGGCCCGCGCGGTATGGTGGCGGCTTAGAACCGCGATTTGCGCCTCACTGGCGCGCTTCATGACCTTCGTATAGACCTTCTTCTTTTCTTCGGAAGAAGCGTCACGAATAACCTCCGAAAATCGGCCGGAGTCGGTGGACCGGGATTTCCAGCTCAGGGGCATTTCCAGCTCAGGGGCATCGACTGTCCTTATAACATATTGATTTTATTATATATTTTAATGTGTTGCCCGTTCATAACCGAATCATGCCCGCCGGAGGTCCACGGCGCGAGACCGTAAATATCGATTTGTGGCTCGACCGGCGCCGAATCTTGCAGTATGCGTTTTGTATATATATATCCTGCTGCCATGCGCGTCGAGTTCGACCCGGCAAAAGCCAACCTGCTCAAGCACCGGGTTTCATGCGCCGACGCCGAGGGCGTGTTCAATGATCCACTCGCCCTGACGATCGAGGATCCCGATGCCGAAGGTGAACAACGCTTCATCACGATCGGGCTCGCCAGCGCTTGCGCATTCCCGGTGGTGGTCTACACCGAGCGCAATGGCGGTTACCGACTGGTCTCGGCGCGACGCGCATTTCGATCTTCATCGATAACGCGGTGCTGGATGAATTCCGCGCCCGTGCCGAGAAGGCAGGAACGGGTTATCAAACGATGATGAACGACGCGTTGCGCAAGTATCTGAGCGGAACCGAACAGCCCGTCACGGCGGAATTGCTGTGCCAGGTCCTGCGTCAGGAAATGCCGGCATACCTCAAGGAGGCCGCGAGCCAGGCCGCGCGGACATCGAACAAACGCAATGGCCGCTAGCCGCCATGCCGGCGCGCCCCGAAGGAAGTCCCCTTGGGGGGCACGCCGGCATCCAGGAAAACGTCATTGGTTTGCGAAGGACTTTTCTGGACCCCGGCGTACGCCGGGGTGACGACGCGGGGAGGCCTGGCGCTCGATGGCGCAAAAAAGCCGGGGACTCGCCCCGGCTTTTTTATTTTGCTGAACTGCCCTGAAGCGGTTACTTCTTCTTGACCGCCTTCTTCACCGGCTTGGCTGCTTTTTTGGCGGCCGCCTTTTTCGGCGCAGCTTTTTTTACCGCCCTGCCTTTGGCCTTCCCGCCCATCGCCTCCTGCGCCGCGCTGCGCCCGGCAATGCGCCCGAACACCGCGCCCGACATCAGCCCGGTGCCCAGTGGGTAGTTGTAATGGAACAGCCCGCCGACCATTTCGCCGGCGGTGTAGAGGCCGGGGATGGGTTTCCAGCCGGTGGAGATCACCTGCGCGTCGGTGTTGATCTTGATGCCGCCGAAGGTGAAGGTAATGCCGCCGGTCACCGGCCATGACACATAGGGCGGCGTGTCGAGTTTCTGCGCCCAGTTCGATTTCGGCGGGTCGATGCCTTCGGTGTGCAGGCCGTCGAGCACCGCGGCGTTGAACGGTCCACCGCGTTCGCAGGCGGCGTTGTATTCCTTCAGCGTCTGCATCGCCTGCGCCTGATCGACTTTCAGTTGTTTGACCAGGCCTTCCAGCGTGTCAGCGCGGAACGGCTCGCTGCTCGAATAGCGCGGCTCCAGCAGGTGCATGGTCTTGGCGTCGAAGATCTGGTAGACCATGCCCTTCGGCTGTTTGAGGATCAGGCCGCCGTACTTGGCGTAGGTGAACGACTGGAAATCCGGCGCCTCGTCGATCCAGCGCCTGCCTTCGACGTTGATCATCACGCCGTACGGATACGACAAGCGGTTGGTCTTGTCGGTGAGGTCGCGGCGGCCGTAGTCGGGCGCGTCGGTGACGATGGGCGTGGCATGGCAGCCGCCCCAGTGGCCCCAGGGCATCGCGCCGGCTTCGATCGCCATGCGCAGGCCGTCGCCGTAGTTGAAGTTGGAGCCGCGCACCTTGGCGTGGCCCCATTCCTGGCCGAGGAAATGCGTGCGCCACGCGGGATTGGTTTCGAAACCGCCGCAGGCGAGGATCACCGCGCCGGCCCTGATGGTCTGCAGGCCTTTTTCGCCGCGCACCACCACGCCGCGGACCGCGCCCTGCCCGTTCATCGCGAGGTCGAGCACGTGTGCTTCGTAACGGATCTCGACGCCCATGTTCTCGCAGGTCTTGAACCACTGCTGCGACAGGCCCACGCCCTCGTGCACGGTGCGGATGATCGCGCCCCTGGGCCACTTGACCTTGTCGCCAACCTTGATGCCCATCACCGACTTGGCAAGTTCGAAGTGGTGCTTGCCCACATCCTGCAGCCAGCAGGTGGCGTCGTAGGATTCGTCAATCAGCAGTTTCGACAGCTCGGGGTCGGAGCGGCCGTCGGTGACGCGCATCAGGTCTTCGGTGAAGGCCTCGTGCGGATACACCGGCACGCCGCTGCGGAAGCCCGGGTATTCGCTTTCGGCACCAGGCACGAAGCGGTCGAGCTCATCGACGTGGTTGAACACGAAGCGGAAGATCGCGCCGCTGAAATGAGTGTTGCCGCCGCGCTGCGCCTTGGGCGCCTTTTCCAGCAGCAGTACCTTTTTCGCGCCGTTCTCGCGTGCCGACACGGCGGCCGCGCAGGCCGCATTGCCGCCACCGACGACTATCACGTCATAATCCATTTTATGGACTCCAGAGGGTATCGAGTTGAGCTCCTGACGATGAAAGCAGCGGACGCGCGGTGCGCAGGCAGCGGAACTTCGCCAGCGCCCGCAGTATGCGTCGGGCGCCAAAACAGTGTCAAGGATGAGCACATGGTGATGTTGTGTTATGTGGACTGACAGACGTACTCTGGCTGCTTTCCGCGCCGGGATGTGGGTTAAACTGGTCGCCGCACCCGAGGAGGAACCCGCCATGAATGACGACCGCCGCGCCGCTGCTGGGCGCACCGCTGCGCCCACCCGCGAACTCGCCGCCTGGATCAGCGGCCTGAACTACGAGGACATTCCCGCGCGCACGCGCGAAGTGGTGCGCATCGCGATTCTCGACACGCTGGGCTGCGGCATCTACGGCTACAGCACGCCGTGGGCTGACATGATGCTGCGCTGGGCTCGCACCGGCAGCGGCGGCAAGGGTGAAGCGACGGTGTGGGGCGAGAACAGTACGTCGCTGCGCGTTGCCGATGCCGCGCTGGTCAACGGCGTCGCCGCACACGCGTTCGAACTCGACGACTATCACAATGCCAAGCTGCACGCCGGCGCCGTCGCCGTGCCCGCCGCACTGGCCATGGCCGAAAAGCTCGGCGCCGATGGCCGCGCCCTGGTCACCGCGATCGCCGCCGGTTATGAAACCATGATCCGCTCCAGCCTCGCCTCGAATCCATCGGCAACGCGGCTGCGCGGCTGGCACATCACCGGCATCTACGGCCCCTT